>NZ_JBHXRU010000063.1:3376-37280 GCF_042716255.1 Streptomyces sp. NPDC058662
CTTCGGGGGGGCCCCCTGCCTCCTGTGGGGTGGGGGGCGGGGCCCCGCGGCGCCCGTTTTGCTTCCGGGCCGGGGTGGGGCGCCCCCCAACGAGGCCCGGCCGATGTCCTCTCCGCAGTCCGCGCAGGGGCCGACCCCGGCGAGCAGGGCGGTGGCGTACTCCCAGGTGGCCTGCCGGACGGCCGCGTCGAGGAGGAGCGGGACGAGTTCGTCGACGGGCTGGCCGGTGTAGGGGAGGACGGCGGCGCGGCCCGCCAGTTCGGCGGTGAAGCGGCTGCGGGTCTCCGCGGTGTCCGGTTCCAGGCCGGTCTCGGTACAGAAGTCGGCGTACTCCTCGGGGTCGAAGAGGACGACGCTCGTGTGGATGCCCTGGGCCGCGAGGGACCGGAGCAGGTCGTCGACGTGGCGCAGGTAGTCGGCGTAGTCGTCGTGGTGGCCGAAGGTGAAGCTGCGGTAGACGCGCATGGCCGCGAAGTCCCCGGGGTCGGTCAGGAGTCCGACGGTGGCGGGGACCTCGCGGCGCAGCCGGCGGCGCCGCTCGGTCCTCGCGGCCCTCTTCGCCCCGGGCCCCGGGGCGGACTTCGACGCCTGCTCGGACCCGTGTCCGGGCGCGTGCTCCGGTGTGTGGTGCGGTGTGTGCTCCGGTGTGTGCTGCGGTGACATGGCTCCCCCTGGATGAGCGATCGATAGCTCACTCAGAGTAGTCGCCGCCACTGACAGTGACCGTCGGTCACTTGCGGGTGCGGGCCAGCTCCTCGTAGAAGTGGAGGAGGTCCAGGTTGTCCACGGAGCCCGGGTTCACCGCCTTGGCCAGGGGCGCGCCCTGGAGGAGCCGCTTGACGGGGACCTCGATCCGCTTGCCCGTGAGGGTGTGCGGGATGCCCGGCACCTCGATGACCTCGTCCGGTACGTGGCGCGGGGACAGCTCCTCGCGGATGGTCGCCTTGATCCGGGCGCGCAGGTCGTCGTCCAGGGCGGCGCCGGGGGCGAGGTGGACGAAGAGCGGCATCCAGTACCCGCCGTTCGGCTCCTCCAGGCCGATGACCAGGGACTCCTTGATCTCGGGCAGGCGCTCCACGGCCTCGTAGATGTCGGCGGAGCCCATCCGGACGCCCTGCCGGTTGAGGGTGGAGTCGGAGCGGCCGTGGATGACCACCGAGCCGTGGCCGGTGAGGGTGATCCAGTCACCGTGGCGCCAGGCGCCCGGGAACATGTCGAAGTAGCTGTCGCGGTAGCGGCTGCCGTCCGGGTCGTTCCAGAAGTGGATGGGCATGGACGGCATGGGGTTGGTGACGACGAGCTCGCCGACCTCGTCCACCACCGGCTTGCCGGAGGGGTCCCACGCCTGGAGGTCGGTACCCAGGCAGGCGGCCTGGAGCTCGCCGATGTGCACGGGGAGGGTGGGGACGGCCCCGGCGAAGCAGCTGCACACGTCCGTGCCGCCGCTGACGGACGCGATCCACAGGTCCTCGGCGACCTCGTCGTGCAGCCAGCGGAAGCCGTCGGGCGGCAGCGGGGAGCCGGTCGTGGCCACGCACTTCACCGCGGAGAGGTCGAAGTCGCGGGACGGGTGGACCTCGGCCTTGCGGCAGGCCATGACGTACGCGGCGGAGGTGCCGTACAGGGTGGCCCCGGTCCGCTCGGCGATACGCCACTGGGCGGCGGTGTCGGGGTAGCCCGGGCTGCCGTCGTAGAGCACGACGGTCGTGCCGGTGAGCAGGCCGGAGACGAGGAAGTTCCACATCATCCAGCCGGTGGAGGTGTACCAGAAGAAGCGGTCCCCCGGACCGAGGTCGCAGTGCAGGCCCAGCTGCTTGAGGTGTTCGAGGAGGATGCCGCCCTGGGACTGGACGATGGCCTTGGGGAGGCCGGTCGTACCGGAGGAGTACAGGACCCACAGGGGGTGCTCGAAGGGGACGGCCTCGAAGACGGGCTCGGTGTCCGCGGCGGTGAGGTCGGCCCACTCCAGGGCGCCCTCGGGGGCCGGCGTGCCCAGCAGCGGGATGTGGACGACGGCGCGCAGCGAGGGCAGGTCGGCCCGCAGGTCGGTGACGGTGTCGCGGCGGTCGTGCTCCTTGCCTCCGTAGCGGTAGCCGTCCACGGTGAACAGGACGACCGGTTCGACCTGCTGGAAGCGGTCGAGGACGCTGCGGGCGCCGAAGTCGGGCGCGCAGGAGGTCCAGACGCCGCCGACCGCGGCGGTGGCGAGGAGGGCCACGACCGCTTCGGGGATGTTCGGGAGGTAGCCGCTGACGCGGTCGCCGGGCCGGACGCCGAGGGCGCGCAGCTCGGCGGCGAGGGAGCCGACCTGGCGGCGCAGCTCGCCCCAGGTGACGGGGACGGCCTCGTGGGTCTCGTCCACGTACAGCAGCGCGGGCTCGCCGGCCCGGGTCGGGTCCTCGGCGGCGCGCAGGGCGTGCTCGGCGTAGTTGAGGGTGGCGCCGGCGAACCAGCGGGCACCGGGCATGGAGCGATCGGCGAGGACGGACTCGTACGGGGCGGTGAAGCGGACGTCGAACCATTCGGCGACGGCCTGCCAGAAGGTGTCGAGGGCGTCGACGGACCACTGGTGCAGGGCGTGGTAGCCGCCCTCGGCGGGGGCTCCGAAGCGCTCGGCGGCCCAGGCCTGGAAGGCGGTGATCCGGGCCTCGGCGATCCGGTCGGGGCCAGGGGCCCAGAGGGGTTCCGGCTGCGTGGCTGAGGTCATGGGTCGGCTCCCGGTCAAGTCTGCGGCTCGCGCTTCGTGTGCGTACGGTGCCATCGCGCGGGGGGTGGGCGCGCGGCGGCTCACTGGGACCATGCCATGTGATCGACATCCGCACCAGAGCTGTCCTGGACGGTCGGCTGTGATCCATTTCCGGGTGAACGGCAGTTGAACGCCGTACCCGGGGCCGGGAGCCGGTGGCAGGGTGATCGGCATGGACGGTCGTGATCTGGTACGTGCGGTCAAGGACATCGGTACGGAGCGCGGGCGGCGCGCCTGGCGCTCGGCGTGGCGCCACCGGCGCGTGGACGCGGAGGGGCTCCCGCGCCGGGGCGCGGAGCGGGCGCGGGTGCCGGGGCTGCTGACCGGTACGGAGGCCCGGCCGGGCGGCGGGGTCCTGCGGTTCGCGCGGTCGGAGCTGCTGGTACGGGTCACCGTGGGCGGGGCCGTGTTCTGGGGCTGGGACGGGGCGGAGCCGGAGCCCTCGTACGCGGTTCTGCGCGGCGGCCCCGAGCCCGACCCGCGGGCGTCGCTGGAGCCGGACACCGCGGGCGGGTGGCGCGTG
The DNA here is from genome assembly GCF_042716255.1 of Streptomyces sp. NPDC058662. Taxonomy (NCBI): domain Bacteria; kingdom Bacillati; phylum Actinomycetota; class Actinomycetes; order Kitasatosporales; family Streptomycetaceae; genus Streptomyces; species Streptomyces sp. NPDC058662. Next base: position 6,646 of record NZ_JBHXRU010000063.1, read on the forward strand.
GTGTCGGAGCGGGTGACGGTGGCGGTGTCTCGGCACGGGGCGGTGGAGGTGCGCACTCCGGGCGGGACGGTGCTGCGGCGGGATCTGCCGCCCCGGTGGTGGGAGCCGGCGGCCCGGGACGGCGGCGGGGCGGGCGCGGGCGGCAGTTCGGGCACGGGTGCGGGCGGCGGGGCGCGGTGGCTGCTGCGCAGCGAGCTGCCGGCGGACGCGCGGGTCTTCGGGCTGGGCGGCCGGGCGGCGGGGCCCCGGCTGCGGGACGGTTCGTACCGGCTGTGGAACACGGACCCCAAGGGCGGTTTCGGGCCGGGCGTCGACCCGCTGTACCTGACCATGCCGGTGCAGATGGTCGTCGCGGACGGCGGCACGCACCTGGTCTTCCACGACAACTCCTGGGACGGACGGGTGCTGCTGCGCGAGGGCGAGGAGGGCGCGGGTTCGGGGGCGGACCGCCCGGGGACGACCGAACTGCGCATGGAGGGCGGCCCGCTGAGGTGCTGGGTGCTGGTGGGGACGCCGGCCCGGGTGCTGCAGGGCTGGTCGGGGCTGACGGGCGCCGCCGCGGTGCCGCCGGAGTGGGCGCTGGGGTACCAGCACGCGCGGTGGGGGTTCGGGAGCGGGGCGGAGGTGCGGCGCGTGGTCGCGGCCTACGGCGCGCGCGGCTTACCGCTGTCGGCCGTCCACCTGGACATCGACCACTACGACGGGCACCGGGTGTTCACGGTGGACCGGCGGCGGTTCCCGGATCTGCCGGGCCTGGCGGCGGAGTTGCGGGAGCGGGGGGTGCGGCTCGTGTCGATCGTCGATCCGGCGGTGAAGACGGACGACGCGGTGCACGTGTCGGGGCGGGCGGTGGGTGCGGCGGGCGCGTTCGTACGGGACGCCCGGGGCGAGGAGGTGCGCGGCGAGGTCTGGCCGGGCGAGTGCGTGTACCCGGACTTCACCGACGCGGCGGTACGGGAGTGGTGGGGCGGCCTGTACGAGGAGCGGCTGGCGCAGGGGTTCGCCGGCTTCTGGCACGACATGAACGAGCCCGTGTCCTTCGCGCCGTTCGGGGATTCCACGCTGCCCCGGTCGGCGCGGCACTCGATGGACGGCGCGGGCGGGGACCACCGGGAGGGGCACAACGTCTACGCGCTGGGGATGGCGCGGGCGGGGTGGGAGGGGCTGGTGCGACTGCGGCCCGCCGAGCGGCCGTTCCTGTTCTCGCGGTCGGGGTGGGCGGGGATGCAGCGGTACGGGGGTTCGTGGTCGGGCGATGTGGAGACCAGCTGGGAGGGGCTGCGGGCCTCGTTGGCGCTGGTGCTGGGGCTCGGGTTGTGCGGGGTGCCGTACTCGGGGCCGGACGTCGGGGGCTTCGGGGGTTCCCCGTCGCCCGAGTTGTACCTGCGGTGGCTGCAACTGGGGTCGTACCTGCCGCTGTTCCGGACGCACTCGGCGATCTGGGCGGGGCGGCGGGAACCGTGGGAGTTCGGGGCGGAGGTGGAGGAGCACGCGCGGGAGGTGCTGGCGGAGCGGGAGCGGCTGCGGCCCTACTTCGTGACGCTGGCCCATCTGGCACGGCGGACGGGGGCGCCGTACGTGCGGCCGGTGTGGTGGGGGGCGCCGGAGGAGCGGGTGCTGCGGGACTGCGAGGACGCGTTCCTGCTCGGTGACGCGCTGCTGGTGGCGCCCGTGCTGGAGTGCGGAGCGGACCGGCGGGCGGTGCGGCTGCCGCGCGGCCGGTGGTACGACACGGCGACCGGGACGGCGTACGAGGGGCCCGGGCAGATCCTGCTGGACGCCCCCCGGGGCCGGATCCCGGTGCTGGCGCGGGCGGGGTCGGTGCTGCCGGTGCGCGCCGGGGCGGACGGCGCGGTGGCGCTGGAGGTGTGGGCCCCGGCGCGGGGCCGCACGGGCGGTGGCGTGGTGATCCGCGATCCGGGACCGGGGTTCGGGGCGGGCGAGGTCGAGCGGTACACCGTGCGGTGGGTCGGGGAGGCGGTGGTGGTGGAGGACGAGGCGGGGGGCGTGGTGGAGGACGTGGTGATGCGGGGTGCCTGACGGCTGCCCCCGGCGCCCGGGGCGGAGCCGCCGCGCGGCTTGAGAGGACCGCTGCCCGGACCGAAGCGTCGAACGACGGGATGGGAAGGGCCGCCGCCGGGACGTGGCGGGCTGCCGTGCGGCTTGGGAAGGCCCCCGCCGAGCCGGGGCGGGCTGCCGTGCGGCTTGAGGGGGCCGCCGCTCGGACGGGGAGGGGCGCCGAGCTGCCGGTGGGTCACCGGTCCGGGTCAGGTGTAGTGGCCCGCGAACCAGGCGGCGGCGGCTCGGGTGTGCAGGGGGAAGGCCAGGTCCTGCGGGGTGCGCAGGACGTGCCAGCCGGTGGTCTCGTCGGTGGGAGCCGACGCGGGGAGGCTGTCGGCCGGGCGGGCCGGGAGCAGGCCGAAGAGGAGCAGGTGCCCGCCCGGGGAGCTGAGGGCGTCGGCCAGCGCGACATCGGAGGCCGGGGCGGTGATGCCGGTCTCCTCGCGGAGCTCGCGGACGACGGCCTCGCGCCAGTCCTCGCCGAAGTCCATGAACCCGCCCGGCAGGGCCACGCCGCCGAGGGCCGGCTCGATGGTGCGGGTGATGACCACGAGGCCGGTGCCCTCGCTGTCCTCGACGGGCAGGAGTGCGACAGCGACGGGGAGGGGGTTGCGGTACGCGGTGGCGCCGCAGGCGGCGCAGCGGCGCGGCCAGGCGGCCGCCGCCGTACCGTACGGCGCTCCGCAGGTGGAGCAGTGCGCGTGCGAGTCCTTCAGCTGTGCCGGCATCCCGCGATGGTATGCCAAGGGGTATGCGGATGACTGCTGTTGCGGGTGTGCTCGCGGTACTGGCGGCCGGGACTGCCGGAGGTGCCCCGCCGGCGCCCTCCCCCGGGGCCGTGACGGGTGGAGCGCTCGTCGGGGCGGCCCACGGCACGGGCACCCTGCCGCCCGCTCACGCGGTGAACGGCTCCGGACCGGCGGGGCGTGCACCCGGCGACGGCGCGGGCGCTTCCGACGCGGGGGCCGGGGGCGTCGGTGGCCCGCCGCGGGGGTGGTTCGTGGCGGTGCGGGAGGTGGATCCGAGCGTGCGTGAGGACATGCGGTACGCCGGGGCGCGCAATTTCACCGGTGCGGTCGTGGACGGCTACGCGGAGCCGGTCTGCCTGCTCACCCGGCCCGCCGCCGAGGCGCTCCGGCGGGCGCAGCGGCGGCTGCTGCCGCGCGGGTACACGCTGCGGGTGTACGACTGCTACCGGCCGCAGCGCGCGGTGGACCGGTTCGTGCGGTGGGCCCGGGAGCCGGACGGCCCCGCCGACCTCGCGGCCAAGGCCGCCCACTACCCCCGGGTGGACCGCGCCCGGCTGATTCCCGAGGGGTACATCGCCGAGAAGTCCGGGCACAGTCGCGGCAGCACCCTCGACGTGACCCTGGAGCACCTGTCGGGACGGGCCGTGGACATGGGTACCCCGTTCGACTTCTTCGACCCGCGCTCGCACACCGACGACCCCGGGGCCGCCGACACCGTCCGCGCCAACCGCCGGCTGCTGCGGGGCGTGCTGGCGGAGCAGGGCTTCGTGAACCTCCCGGAGGAGTGGTGGCACTTCACCCACCGGCCCGAGGCCTTCCCCTCCACCTTCTTCGACTTCCCGGTCTCTGTCGCCTCCCTGCGGCCGTGAGTACCGTGCGCGCATGACCTTCCGTTCGTACGAGGAATTCTGGCCCTTCTACGTCGCCATGCACTCCCGCGCCGCGACCCGGTGGATCCATCTCACCGGCACCCTGACCGGGCTCGCGCTGGCGGCGTACGGCGTGGCGCGCGGCCGCAAGCGCTGGCTGGCGGCGCTGCCGCTGGCCGGATACGGGACCGCCTGGCCCGCGCACTTCCTGATCGAGGGGAACAACCCGGCGACCTTCGGGAATCCGGCGTGGTCGCTGCGCGGCGACGCACGGATGATCCGCATGATGCTGGCCGGGCGGGACGCCGAGCTGGCCGAGATCGCCCGGAAGTGGCTCGCCGAGAACCGGTGACCGCGAGGCCCGGCCGTGACAGACTTCTGACGATCCGTCAGATTGTCGGTTTGGGAGGGGTCTTGGCACTCACACGTACACCCGTCGTCAGCGGCTGGTTCACCGGATCCGCGTCGGACGGCGGCTTCCGGCTGCTCGGCACACGGTGCTCCGCCTGTACGGCCGTGTTCTTCCCGCGCGAGGACGCGTACTGCCGCAATCCGCACTGCCCCGGCGGCGGCGAACTCGCCGAGGTGCCGCTGTCCGCGCGCGGCCGGGTCTGGTCCTACACCGACGGGCGCTACCGGCCGCCCCCGCCGTACGTGTCCGACCCGGACGCGCCCTGGGAGCCCTACACGCTGGTCGCGGTCGAGCTCGCGGCCGAGGGGATGGTCGTCCTGGGGCAGGCGGCGCCGGGGGTGGGTACGGCCGACCTGGCCGTCGGGATGGAGGTCGAGGTGGTGGGCGGCGTCCTGAACGAGGACGCCGGGACCGCCTGGACGACCTGGCAGTTCCGGCCCGTGCCCGACGGCGGGCCCGAAGGGGGCGCGGCGTGAGCGCCGACGTCGCCGTCCTCGGGGCGGGAATGCACCCGTGGGGCAAGTGGGGCCGAAGCTTCGTCGAGTACGGGCGGGCCGCCGCGCGGGCGGCCCTGGCCGACGCCGGACTGGACTGGACCGACGTACCGTCGATCGTCGGCGCCGACACCGTGCGCTCCGGGTACCCGGGCTACGTGGCCGGGGCGACCTTCGCCCGGGCGCTCGGCTGGCAGGGCGCCCGGGTGACCAGCGTCTACGCGGCCTGCGCCTCCGGGGCGCAAGCCATCGGGGCGGCCCGCGCGCAGATCCTCGCCGGGCTGGCCGACGTGGTCCTCGTGGTGGGGGCGGACGCGGCGCCCAAGGGGTTCTTCGCCCCGGCGGGAGGCGACCGGCCGGACGATCCGGACTGGCTGCGGTTCCGCGTCCTGGGCGCCACGAACCCGGCGTACTTCGCGCTGTACGCGCGCCGGCGGATGGCCGTGTACGGGGACACGACGGAGGACTTCGCGCAGGTCAAGGTCAAGAACGCGGCAGCGGGGGCGCTCAATCCGAACGCCCGCTACCGCGTGGCTGTGACGGCCGGCGAGGTCGCCGCCTCGGCGGTGGTGGCCGACCCGCTGCGACTGCTCGACATCTGCGCCACCTCCGACGGGGGCGCGGCCCTGGTGCTCAGCAGCATGGACTTCGCGCGGGCGCGCGGCGTCGCGGACCCGGTGCGGATCCGGGCCGTCTCGACGGTGACACCCACCTATCCGCGTACCGTGCTGGACCTGCCCGACATCGCCACCGACTCCTCGGTGGCGGTCCGGCCCGCGCCGGGCTCCTTCCGGTCCTCGATCGCGAGCGCCGCGTACGAGGAGGCGGGGCTCGGGCCGCAGGACCTCTCGCTCGCCGAGGTGTACGACCTGTCGACGGCGCTCGAACTGGAGTGGTACGAGGACATCGGCCTCTGCGCGGAGGGCGAGGGGGCCAAGCTCCTCCGGGAGGGGGCGACAGCTCTGGGCGGGCGGGTGCCGGTCAACCCGAGCGGCGGGCTCGCCTCCTTCGGCGAGGCGGTACCGGCGCAGGCCATCGCCCAGGTCTGCGAGCTGACGTGGCAGTTGCGCGGCACGGCCGGGCGGCGGCAGGTTCCGGGAGCGCGGGCCGGGATCACCGCGAACCAGGGGCTGTTCGGGCACGGGTCGGCGGTCGTCGCCGTACGGTGAGGAGGCCGGAGCGGTTCGCGCGCACGGGGTGCTGTCCGAACGCTTGACGGCCCCCGGCGGCGGGTTCACACTCGCTCCACGGTCCCGTACCGCGACCGGAGTCCCGGATCCCGTATCCCGATTCCCCCGAGAGAGCTGCGGCCCGTACCCCAGTCGGCGGGGGTACGGGCCGCCTCCGCGTCAGGCCCGCTTCAGGCCCGCGCCGGACTCGGCGCGCGCCGGGTCAGCCGCCCGCCGCGATACTCCGGCGCCGGGCGGCACGGGCCAGCGACATGGCGTGCTCCACGACACCGACCAGTACGTCCTTCACCGACTCGCGGTCGCGCGCGTCGGTGAGCAGCACGGGCACGTCCGGGTCGAGGTCGAGCGCCTCGCGCACGGTCACCACCGGGTGCCGGTCCGCGCCGTCGAAGCAGTTGACCGCGACCACGAAGGGGATCCCGCGCCGCTCGAAGTAGTCGACCGCCGCGAAGCAGTCGGCGAGGCGCCGGGTGTCGGCGAGGACCACGGCGCCGAGCGAGCCCTGGGCCAGCTCGTCCCAGAGGAACCAGAACCGGTCCTGGCCGGGCGTCCCGAACAGGTACAGCACGAGGTCCTCGCGCAGGGTGATGCGCCCGAAGTCCATGGCCACGGTCGTGGTGCTCTTGCCCTCCACTCCCTCGATGTCGTCGATGCCGATACCGGGCTCCGAGAGGCGTTCCTCGGTCCGGAGCGGCCTGATCTCACTCACCGCACTGACCAGGGTGGTCTTGCCCACCCCGAAGCCGCCCGCGACCAGGATCTTCAAGGTCAGCGGCTCGACCGGCGACACGGCATGCATGGCACCGGTACGGCTAGAGCGCCCGAAGGCCATCGATCACCTCACGCAGAATGGATTCGTCGGGCAGTTCGGCCGGAGGTACCGGCCGGGTCACATGGACCAGTTCGTCATCGACCAGGTCGCCGATCAGGACGCGCACGACCCCGACGGCCAGGTCGAGTTCCGCCGCGAGTTCCGCGACCGACTGCGGGCGTTCCCGGCAGAGCCCGAGGATGTGGGCGTGCTCCGGGGACAGGGTCATGTCCCAGACCGGATCGTCGGCCGCCGGTTCGGCGACGACCAGTGCGATCAGGTCGAGCCGGTGCTGGCCCGCGTGGCTGGTCCGGCCGCGGGTCATCGCGTACGGGCGTACGACGGGGCCCGCCTCGTCGTCGAACCAGTGCGCGTGGTCGGGGGCGGGGGCGGCGCCGGTGGGGTCCTGGCCTGGTTCGCTCATGCCGTCCGTCTCACCCTCCGGCTGGCAGCCCGCTGCGCGGAGCGGTCGCCAGGTGGTCGCCCACCCGCTTGACCATCAGCGTCATCTCGTACGCGACCTGCCCGACGTCGGAGTCGGCGTCCGACAGGACGGCCAGGCAGCTGCCGTCGCCCGCCGCCATGACGAAGAGGAAGGCCTCGTCGAGCTCGACGACGGTCTGGCGGACCTTGCCGGACTCGAAGTGCCGGCCGACGCCCTTGGCCAGGCTGTGGAAGCCCGAGGCCACCGCCGCCAGGTGCTCGCTGTCCTCCCGGGTCAGGTCCTGGGAGCTGCCGGTGGGCAGGCCGTCGCCGGAGAGGACCACCGCCTTGCGGATGGAGCCGACCCGGTCGACGAGCTCGTCCAGGAGCCAGTTGAGCGGGCCGGAGCCACGGCCCCGGTTGTCGTTGCCGGTCTGCGGTGCGGTCATCGACCGTCCCCCTCGTTCTCGTTCGCGGGACCGCCGCCGGCGGAGGTGCCGGCTCCGGTCTCGGACTGCTGCTGTGCGTGCTGTGCGCGGCCCGCCGTCCAGCCGCGCTGGAGGGAGGACATGCGCGTACGCACGGCCTCCGCGTCGCGGTCGGCCACCTGGTCGGAGGCGTCGGGAGCGGGGGCCTGGGCGTTCTTCAGCTGGGGGGCGAGGTTCGCCTGGCGGACCCGGCGGGGCAGGGCTCCGCCGGCCGGGGCGGGTCCGACCCCTTCGGGAGCGGGGGCCCCGGCGGGCTTCGGGACGGCGGACACCGGGCGGGGCTCCACCCGGCGGCCGTGCTCGGCCACCAGGGTGGGGGCGGGGCGACGGCGCGGCAGCGGTACGGCGCCGGCCGGACGGGGCGAGTCCGGGCGCAACGGCTCCAGGCGCCCGGACTCAGGGCGCGCGGCGTCCAGACGCGCGATGTCCGGGCGCGCGGCATCCAGGCGCGCCGCGTCCAGGCGCGCGATGTCCGGGCGCGCCGCGTCCAGGCGGACCGGGCCGGTGGGTGCCAGCGGCTCTCGGGCACGGTCGGCCCGGCGGGCCTCGCCCCGCTCCCCGTGCCGGCCGGGCCGGCGGTCGGCGTGGCGGTCGGTGTGCGGCCGGTCCGCCGGACGGAGCCCCAGCAGGGCGCTGCGCGGCGTGCCGTTCGGCGGGGTCTCGTCGTCCAGGGTGGCCATGGCCGGGCGGTTGCCGGCCTGGCCGGTCCCGCCGGGGCCGGGGACCCCGGTGGGGGTCCCGGCCAGGGGCGCGGTGTCGAGGCTGTCCAGTGCCTCCAGGCCGACGACGTCGAGCGGAGCCTCCAGCTCCACCGGGCCGCGCAGCTCGGCGGCGGGCAGCGAGCGGCCCGCCGGGACGCGTTCCACCTCGGGGGCGGCCCGCTCGGACCCGCCCGGCCCGCCGCGGCTGCCGCGCACGGCCTTGACCGCCTTGCCGTTCCTGCCCGCGTCCAGCTTGAGTCCGGTACCGCTGGTCTCGGGGGCCTCGGTCAGCAGCGCCACGGGCAGGAAGACCACCGCGGTGGTTCCCCCGTACGGGCTGGGCTGGAGCACGACCTTGATCCCGTGGCGCTGGGCGAGCCGGCTGACCACGAACAGGCCGAGCCGGTCGGTGTCCGACAGTTCGAACTCGGGGGTCTCGGCGAGCCGGAGGTTGGCGTCGAGCAGCGCCTCCGGGGTCATGCCGAGGCCCCGGTCGTGGATCTCCAGGGTGAAGCCGTTGGCGACGCGCTCGCCGAGGACCTGGACCGCCGTGTGCGGCGGCGAGAACACGGTGGCGTTCTCCAGGAGTTCGGCGACGAGGTGGGTGACGTCCGCGACGGCGGGACCGGCGATGCCCAGGCGGGTGAGCCTGCGGACCTCGATGCGCTCGTAGTCCTCGACCTCGGCGACCGCGGCCCGTACGACGTCCATCAGCTGGATGGGCTTGCGCCACTGGCGGGAGGGCGCGGCGCCGGAGAGGATCACCAGTCCTTCGGCGTGGCGGCGCATGCGGGTGGTCATGTGGTCGAGGCGGAAGAGGTCGGCGAGCTCCTCGGTGTCCTCGGTGCGGCGCTCCATGGTGTCGAGGAGCGTCAACTGGCGATGCAGCAGCACCTGGTTGCGGCGGGCCAGGTTGACGAACACCTCGGAGACGCCCCGACGCAGCTCCGCCTGCTTGACGGCGGCCTCGACGGCGGCGCGCTGCAGGGTGTTGAGGGCCTGGCCGACCTGGCCGACCTCGTCCTTCTCGTACTCCAGGCGGGGCGCCTCGGTCTCGACGTCCACGTGCTCGCCGGCGGCGAGGCGGCGCATCACGCCCGGCAGGCGGACGCCGGAGGCCTCGTGGGCCTCCTTGCGGAGGCGGGAGAGGTCGCGGACGAGGTCGCGCCCGATGCGTACGGAGAGGACCAGGGAGACGGCGAGGGCGATGAAGCCGAGGATGCCGGCTACGGCGGCCTGGACCAGGACCTCCATCGCGACGGGCTCGACGCGCTTCTGGTAGCGGTCGCCGGCGTCGGTGCCCATGGCGGCGAGCTCGTCGAGGGCCTTGGTCGCGACCTCGTCCCACTGGGCGGCGGTGAGGCCGCGCGGGGGCTTGGCCGAGGCGGCGGCGAGGAAGCGTTCCTCCGCCTCGCGCAGGCCCTTGGTCTCGGGGCCTTGCCAGTACCGCTCGAAGAGCTCCCGGTCGGCGGTGGGCAGGATCGCGAGGTTGAACTCGTAGAGCAGGGTGCGGTTGGCGGCGAAGTCGGTGACGCGGCGGACGGAGGCCGCACTCACGTTCTGGGCGGCGAGGGCGGAGGCGATGACGGCGTCCTCGCGCGAGAGGGCCTCGCGGGCGCGGGTGATGCCGACGAGGGCGCGGCCCTGCTTGTCCATCTCCACGTCCTCCAGGGCGTGGAGGTTCATCAGGAAGTCGTAGCAGGGGTCGACGAGGCGGCTGTAGAGCTCCAGGGCCTGCGCGGGGTCGAGGGCGTTCTGGTCGACGGAGCGGCGCAGGGATCCGATGCCGTGGAAGGCGGCGAGGATGGAGCTCATGCGCTGGGCGTTCTGGGGGCTCAGCTCGTCGCCGACCTCGGGGTCCCGGGCGTTGGCGGTGAGCTTCTCGACGATCACGTCGGTCGCGGCGCGCCGCTTGCCGAGTTCGGCGTTGGCGGCGGAGGCGCGGGGGTCGCCGAGGACGACGAGGGTCTGGCGGCGCTCCTTCTGGATCTCGCGGACCACGTCCTCGATGGGGTAGCCGACCTTCTCGATGACGTGGGCCACGTCGAGGAGTTGGACGGCCTGGCGGCCGGTGAGGACCGTGGCGAAGCCCCAGAGGGCGGTCAGGGAGACGAGCGGCACAAGGAGCAACGCCACGATCTTCCGGCGGATGGACTTCCCGCGAAAGCGCATGGCCTCCCCAGCCTCCCCCAGCTCAACCCCGTGGTCGGGGGTCGGTGTTCCGTCATTTAAACGGCGTGAGCCTACTACTGCCACGGTGATGCCTCGAAGGCATGTCCGGACGTTTTCGGCCGGACCTCTGGACGAAGATCACGAGTTGTCCGATACTTCCGGTCAAGAGCGCCCCGATATGCGGCAGATGACACCTGGTGGGGCGTCAGTTCCCGCAATCCGATGGATGGCTGGAACTATTCGTTCCGCGATCTCCGTCGCCGGTGGGAGCCGCCGGTGAAAAGATCCCGATACGGGAATCTCCGGACGGCGCCGGACGTCTGTCTGTTCGAGGGGACACGTTGGGGTAGACGTGCGGGGACGGACAGGGCGAGCGGGCATGGCGGACCGCCTGGCGGGGAGTGAGCGGACCATGAGCGGATATGCGGACACCGGGTACGCGGGCAGCGGGTACGCGGGCAGGGCCGGCGCGGGCAGCGGGTACGCGGGCACGGGCGGCGCGGGCAGCGAGGTCGCGGGCGGGAGCGGCGCGGACGGCGGCATCGGCGCGGCGGCGCCCGGGTTGTGGGTGGAGGAGCCCGCGCTCCGGCGGCGGATGCCGGACCCGGTGCGGACGGCGGCGGTCCGGGCGGTGCTGATCGTGTCGGTGACGCTGATCCAGGCGACGGTCACGTTCTTCCTCACGCTCACCGGCTCCTGGCTGGCCCTGCCGATGGCCCTCGGGGCGATCGCGGGGACGATCGTCGCCACGTGGGGCGTGCTGGACGTGTGGATCACCCGGCAGGCGTGGAACCAGCGGTACGGGGTCCTGTCGCAGCCCAGCAGTACGGCGCGCGGGCGCCGCCGTGAAGCCCACCGGGCCGCGCGGGCCGCCCACGGCCGGGGGCCGCGCATACCCAGGGCCGAGGGCCCCCTCGCGGCCCCCGGCCGGCACTGAGGCCCGTCCCGTGGACCGCGGAGGCCGCCCGGCCGGCGCCCGGCGGCATCGGCCGCGGAGTCAGCTTCGGAGTCGGCCGCGACGTCAGCCGCGGCGGAACATCCGGGTCGCCGTGATCTCGCCGTGGATGGTCTCGGCCTCCGGGGACTGCTGCGGCAGGCCGGGGCGCAGGTGCTCCTCCACGCTGATGTACTTCAGGCCCGCCCGCAGGTCGGCGTCGTTGCGCAGCCGGATGACCAGCGGGAACTCGGCGAGCGCCGTGGTGTCGAACAGGCCCGTCGTGTAGAGCAGCTGGACCCCGAGCGCGTCGGAGACGGCCCGCTGGAGTTCCAGCAGGTAGGTGGCGTTCGCCCGCCCGATCGGGTTGTCCAGGAACAGCGTGCCCGCGTGCCGGTGCTTGTCCCGGCCCCGGTCGTTGCTCCGCAGGGCCGCCATCGTGCAGTACAGGGCGATCGCGGCGGTCAGCAGCTGCCCGCCGGAGAACACGTCGCCCATCTGCCCGACCGGCACCCGTTCGGCGCGCAGCACCGCGTCCGGCTTGAGGATCTCCACGGAGATCCCCTTGGGCTCCAGGGCCGCCTGGACTCCGCGCAGCAGCAGTGACATGCCGTCGCGGCGGCCCTCTCCGAAGGAGGCGGTGCTGTTCTTCCGCACGGCCGCGCGGGTCGCCTCGTCGATGACCTCGCCGAGCCGCTCGGTGAGGGTGGCCTGGTCGGGCTCCTCGAAGCGGATCCGGAGGAACTCCTGGCCCGACCACTCCCCCAGCCCCTCGGGGAGCTGGGACAGGCGCTGCGCCGAACGCAGCGTGGCGAGGGAGGATTCGACGAGGCCGCGCAGGCGGTCGACGATGCTGTCGCGGTTGCGTTCCAGCTGCGCCAGCTCGTCGGTCAGGACGCGCAGCCGCGGCGCGAAGGCCGAGGCCCAGGCGGCGGCGTGCTCGGGCAGGGCGGAGGCCGGCAGTTCCCGGATCTGCTGCCGGGCGGGGGTGCGTACCTGCTCGTAGCGGGTGGCGTTGGCGTGCCGGACCAGGATGTCGCTCGCCTCGCGCAGGGCGGCCTCGGCCGCCGAGAGGTCGGCCGCGCAGCCGCGCAGCGAGCGGCGGGCCTCGGTGGCCGACTGGCGGGCCTCCTCCAAGGTGCCCCGGTGGGGTGCGGGCTGCTGCTCGTCGTCCTGGTGGGTGTGGTCGCGCAGCAGGTCCCGCAGCAGGGCGGCGGTCTCCTCGAAGCCGCCCGCGCCGTCCTCGGCGGCGCGATGGGCGCGCAGCAGGTCGGCGTGGGCGGCCCGGGCGCTCTCGACCGCGGCGGTGTGGGCGGCGTGCTGGGCGGTGGCGGTGCGCAGCAGCGCCTGGGCGTGCTCGACGTCCTCGGGGACCAGTTCCGCGGGCAGGTCGGTGTGCGCGCCGCCCTCGGCGGGGGCGTGCCGTTCGGCCTCGCCGCGGAGCCGGCCGAGCTGCTCGCTCGCGGCGGACGCGCGGGTCTCCAGCATCTGTACGAGGGCCTCGGCGCGGGCCGCGGCGGCCTGGCGCGAGGGGCCGTCGGATCCGTCGGTGCCCTCCAGGAGCTGGGCGGCGCGCGTACGGACCTTGTTGGTGAGGCGGTCGAGTTCGGCGAGGGCGGCGCTCTCGTCGCTCTCGGCGCGGGCCTGCTCGGCGCGCAGGTCGGCGCCGACGCCGACCTTCTCGTAGAGCTGGGAGGCGGCGCGGTAGGCCTCGCGCAGGTCGGGGAGCGGCGGCCGGGGTCCGGCGGCCGGGGTGTCCGCGTCCTCGGGGAGCGGTTCGGGGGCGCCGGCGATCTCGGCGCGTTCGCCGCGCAGCGCGCGGGCGGTGCGGCGGGCGTCGTCGGCGGTGCGCTGGGCGGCCCGGCGGTCCTCGTCGGCGGCGCGGGCGCGGTCCAGGCAGACCTCGGCGCGGGCCTCGGACTCGGCGGCCTCGTCGGCCAGTTCGCGGAGCCTCGCCTGCCAGCCGGCGCGTTCGCGCAGCCGGTGGGCGAGGCCGGCGAGGGCGTCGGCGGCGCGGCGGGCGCGCTGGGCGGTGTCCTGGCGCTCGTCGCGCACCCGGGCGGCGTCAGAGGCGGCTTCGTCGGCCTCGGCGCGTACGGTCCGGGCCTGCGCGAGCTCGGCCTCGGCCTCCTCGGCGAAGGTACGGGCGGCGGCGGCCTGCTCGGCGAGTTCGGCGAGGCGGCCGGGCGGGCAGCCGGTGCGCCAGGAGGCGAGGCGGGCGGCGAGCTCGCGGTCCCCGGCGAGGCGGGCGGCCAGGTCGCGGATCTCGGTGTCGCGGGCGGTGGCGCGGGCGCGCAGCGTCCGGCGCTCCTCGTCGGCGGCGTGCTCGTCGTGCATGGCCGGGTTCGGCGGGACGATGAAGATGCCGGCCGCGTCGGAGCCGCCGTCCGCGCCGGCCGGCGGTACGGGGGCCAGCAGGGCGGCGGCGGTGCCGACGGCCACGGTGGAGCGGGGCAGCAGGGCGGCTCCGGAGAGCGCCTCCCGGGCGCGGCTGTGGGTGTCGGGGTCGGTGATGACGACGCCGTCGACGAGTTCGGGGCGGGCGGCGAGCACCGCGGCGTGGTCGGCGGGGTCCACGGCCTGGGCGAGGTAGCGCCAGCCGGGGAGGGCGGGAATGCCGTGCTCGCCGAGGTACTCGACGGTGGCGAGGACGTCGGGGCCGGGCGGCAGCAGCCCCCCGTCGCCGAGCGCGCCGAGGATGCGGGAGTCGTCGGCGGCGGCGGTGCGCAGGTCGAAGAGCTGGCGTTCGGCGGCGGCGACGGTGTCGGTGAGCAGCGCGCGCAGGTCCTCGGCGTTGCGGTCGAGGTCCTCGGCGGTGAGCCGGCCGGCGGTCGGGGCCGGGGTGGTGGCCGCGGCTCGGTGGGCCGCGGCCTGTACCCCGCCGGGAGCTCCGGGGCCCGCGGCGGCCTGCGCCGTGTGCGCGGGCCGGCCGGGTGCGGCGCGGCCGTCGCCCGAACGGGGCGCCGGGACCGGGGCGTCGGCGGCCGACGGCAGGCCCAGGAGCTCGGCGAGGCGCGGCGCGGCCGCGAGGGAGGCGGCGGCGCGGAGTTCCGCGCCGTGGACGGCCTCGGCGGCTTCGGCCGCGTCGGCGGCGCGGGCGGCGGTGAGCTCGGCGCGGGATTGCGCGGCGGTGGCCTCGCGGGCGGCCTCGGCAGTGGTCCGTGCGGCCTCGCGGGCCTCGTCCCAGGCGGCCACGGCCGTCTTCTCGGCGTCGGCGGCGGCGAGCGCGGCGCGTGCCGGGTCCGCGTCGGGGGCGGAGTCGTCGAGCCAGCCGGCGCGGACTGCCTCGGCGGTCTCCTGCTGGACCTCGCCCAGGCGCGAGCGGAGGTGCTGCGCCTCGCTGCGGGCGCGCTGCGCGGCCGTGGCGGCGGCGGTGGCGTCGCGGTGGGCGGCCTCGCCGGTCGCCTGGAGGGCGGCGGAACGCTCCTCCTCCTCGTTGGCGACCCGCTCGCCCTGCTCGGAGGCGGTGTGCAGGGCCCGTACGAGTTCGGCGGCGGCCCGGGAGCGGGCGGCGAGCGCCGGGGCGGCGTCCCGCTCGGCCTCCAGGATCGCGGCGGCGACCCGGGCCGAGCGGTCGGCGGCGGCGCGGTGGCGCAGGACGTTCTCGGCGGCCTGCCAGGCGGAGTGCAGCGTGCGTGCTTCGAGGAGTTCGCGGCGCTGGGCGGCGGCGGCCCTGTCGGCGACGGTCAGGGCCAGCGAGGCGTGCCGGTAGGCGAGTTCCGCGGACACGGCGGCGCTGCGGGCCCGGGTGGACTCGGCGGCGGTGACCTGGTGGGCGGCGGCGGTGACCCGCTGGGCGAGGTCGGCGGCGAGGCCGCGCTCCTCGGTGGCGCGGGCGGACAGCCGCCGGGCGAGGGTGCGCGTACGGCGTTCCGCGCCCGCGTGCACGTCGCGGAGCCGGGAGCGGGTCGCGGCGGCTTCGGTGATCCGGTGCAGGAGGTCCACCGAGCCGGCCGTGAACTCGCGTTCGGCCATCAGCTCGGAGCGGCGCCCGAGCTTGTTCCCGAAGCCGTGGACGAGGTCGGCGAGGCCGTCGGTGTCGCGGGTGTCGGTGACGGCGCGCAGCAGGAGGTCGGTGAAGTCGGAGTCCTTCTTGACCGCGAAGAGGCCGGCGGCCTCGCCCTCGTCGGCGTTCATCTCGCGCTGGTAGCGGAAGAGTTCCGGGTCGAGGCCGAGCTCGGTGAGGTGCTCGTTCCAGCGGTCGTGGATCTCCTCCCAGTACACCTCCAGGTGCGGGTACGCCTTGCCCGCGTCCGTGAGGGCGTCGCGGAAGCCCTTCATGGTGCGGCGGCGGCCGCGGGCGCCGGAGACGCCCTCGACGGGCGGGCGGACGGTGGTGGCCTCGGCGACGGGGAGGCTGTCGAGGCTCAGGCCCGGTCCGGGGCGGAAGGAGTACCAGGCCTCGGCGAACTTGCGCGGGTCGTTGGAGACCTGGCGTCCGCGCCATTCGCTGACCTTGCCGACGACGACGCACTCGCCGGTCCGGGTGTGCTGCCACTCCAGGGCGACGTGTCCGCAGTCGTCGGCGAGGAGGAACTTGCGGAGTACGCCCGAGCTGGCGCCGCCCAGGGTGTTGCGGTGGCCGGGCAGCATCACCGAGAAGATCAGCTTGAGCAGGACCGACTTGCCGCCGCCGTTCTCCAGGAAGAGGACGCCGGCGGGGGCGGGGCGGCGCGGCGGGCCGGTGGGCTCGTCCGCGAAGAACTCCGCCTGGGCGGGTGCCGGGTGGGGCACCGGCTCGCCGACTCCGCGCAGGTCGAGCACCGTGTCGGCGTAGCGCGCGCCGGCGGGCCCGATGGAGTAGAGGCGGATCCGGGACAGCTCGTACATGCGGCGGACTCTCGTGGTCTCTCGTGGTTCGGTCGTTCGGGGGCGGGTGGCGCGGGGGCCGGTTGCGGGGGCGGCGCCTAGGCGTGGAAGGGGAGTCCGGCGTCGGCGGCCAGGTCCAGGTCGTCGCCCTCGGGCGGGGGCAGGAGGGTGGCGCTGCCGTCGCTGACGGGGACCACGCCGAGTTCGAGGAGTTCGGCCATGGCCGCGCTGCCCGCCATGTCGCGGACCTGGAGCTGGTAGCGCGGGGTGGTGCGGTAGGTGCCGCCCGCGTCGTCCCCGGTGCGCTGGAGGAAGCCGGACTCCGTGAGGAAGGCGGCGGCCTTGCCGACGATGCCGGTGGTGGAGCCGGCGAGGCGGCGGGCGTCCTTGGTGGCCCCCGTCGAGCTGCGGCGGGCGTAGACGCGCCAGGCGGCCTCCAGGCCGGGGGCGTCGCTGGCCGGGTCGGTGTTCTCGCCGAGCTCCTCGGCGCGCTCCTCCAGGCGGCGGCAGGTCTGGCGGACGAAGGCGTCGACGCCGTTGACGGTGATGCGGCCGATGTAGCCGTCGTCGGCGAGGTCCTCGGGGCGGGGGAAGGCGAGGGCCGCCACGGCGAGGTGGGCCAGGCCGTGCAGGAAGCGGTCGGCGGAGTCGGCAGTGGTGCGGCGGGCGTAGTCGCCCATGCGGACGGCGAAGACGGAGTCCTCGCCCGCGGCGACGGCCATGCCCGCGCGCGAGGACACCTCCAGGACGACGAGGCCGAGGCCGGTGGCGACGGCGTCGGCGAGGCGGCCGAAGGCCGGGTCCTCCCGGTAGCGGCGCAGCAGTTCGGCGTACTCGGCGTCGCGGGCGGGCAGCAGCTTGGGCTGCAGCCCGAAGGCGACGAGCCGGGCCCCGTCGGCGGCGTCGGCGGGGGTCACGGGCGCGGCCGCCGAGGCCGTGGCCGTCGCCGGGGCGGATGCGGGACCGGCCGGGGCGTCGGGCTCGCTCCACGCGGGGTGCTCGGCGTGGTGGTCGCTCACTGGTACGTCTCCTCGGCGGTGCGGTGGTGCGCGGCGGTGCGGTGCGGTGGGGCGGCGGAGCCGCCGGGCGCGGTTCGGGTACGGGTCCCGGTGCCGGGCCCGAGGGGGGTCATGAGGCTTCCGCGCGGTCGGCCGCCATGCCCGCGGCGTCCAGCAGGGCGGTGCCGACGATCAGGTCGGCGCCGCCGAACTCGGGGTCGTCGAGCTGCGTGCCGTCGTCCACCGCGAAGAGCAGCCGCTCCTCGCCCTGGCGGTAGGCGGTGCCCACGGCCGGGCTCGCGGCGTGCACGGCGAGCAGCGCCACCAGGTACGGCAGGTCGCCGTCCTCCCGGCGGGCCTCGGCGAGGAGCCCCGACAGGCGGCGGGGCGCGTCGTGCGGCAGGTCCAGCAGCCGCATCGCGGCGGCGAGCTGCTCCTCGCTGAAGCGGCTGTCGTCCGGGGTGGCGATGAGGTCGGGCTCGGGCATCTCGACGCCCAGGTGCTCCCGCTCGACGGGCGGCGTCAGCAGGATCTCCACGAGGTCGGCGACGCGGACCGAGACGGGGGTCCGCAGGCCCGTACCGGCCGCGAAGAAGGCGTCCGTGACCCGGCGGGCCTGTGCGACGGGGAGCGGCAGCACCGGTGCGACGAGCTGGCCGTACAGGTCGATGCCCGAGCGCGGGGCGGGGGCCGCGAAGGCCTGCCGGTCCTGTTCGGCGCGGAAGAGCGGGCCGGCGTCGAGCAGCCGGGACTGGAGCTGGGTGTGGCGGCGGATGCAGTCCTTGACGATGTCGACGAGCTCGGCCGCGCGCCGCTTGTTCTCGGGCTCCTCCGCCTCGTCGCGCGCCTTGCGGATGTTGGTCAGGATCGCGTTCTCGTGCCGGTAGCGGTCCGCGACGTGGTCCAGGGCTTCCGCGATCATGTCGGGCACGGCCTGGAGCCAGTCCACCGCCCGCACGTTGCGCCGGGTGGCGTCGAGGGTCCGGCGCAGGGTCTCGGCGTACTGCACGGTGCGGTAGCGGGCCTGTTCGGCCGCGAGCTGGGCGTCGGCGAGGCGGCCGCGGCTGATCAGCACCTCCAGCTTGACCTCGGCCGCGATCTGGGCGCTGGTGACGTCGGTGTCGAGGGCGCCGACGAGTACGTTGACGGCCTCGTCGGTGGTGCGCAGGTAGACCGCGCCGCCGTGGCCCGGTACCTCTTCGATCAGCTTGAAGTCGTAGTCCCGCCGGACGTAGGCCCCGTCGGGGCCGAACGTGCCGTAGATGGCGCGGAAGCCCCGGTCCACGCTGCCGACGTTGACGAGGTTCTCCAGCACCCAGCGGGCCACCCGCTCGTGCTCGGCGGCCGGGCGGGCGGGGGCCTGCGCGGCGACGCGCGGCAGCAGCCGGGCCACTATCTGGTCGTGGTCGGCGCCCGTGTCGAAGTCCATGTTGAGCGTGACCAGGTCGATCGCGGCGAGTGCGACCTCGGCCATGGCGTAGACGCCGTACTCGCCCGCCAGGTTGGCCTTGCGCACGTCGAGGTCGTGGAGCGGGGCGGTGCAGGCGAGGGCGCGCAGCCGCCGGGCCAGGCCCTCGTCGGCGGCCGGGCCCGGCGCCGGGGACGGAAGGGTCTTCGCCGGGGCGGGGAGAGTCACGGGCAAAGACTAGGCGCTGACCCGGACAACAACCCAAACGGCATGGTTCGGCCGGATCGTCCCCGGCTTCCGGGCAGGAGGGCGAGGCCGCTGTTCTACGCTCACGGCATGGCTTCCATGATCACACCTGCCGCGGTCGCGATCGATCTCAACGCGGACCTGGGCGAGGGCTTCGGGCGCTGGACGCTCACGGACGACGAGGCGCTGCTGTCCGTGGTCACGAGTGCCAATGTCGCCTGCGGTTTCCATGCCGGCGACCCGTCCATCATGCGCCGGGTCTGCGAGCTGGCCGCCGCGCGGGGGGTGCGGATCGGCGCCCAGGTCGCCTACCGGGACCTGGCGGGCTTCGGGCGGCGTGCGATGGACGTGCCGGCCGGGGAACTGGCGGACGAGGTGGCCTACCAGATCGGCGCCCTGGAGGTGTTCGCGCGGGCGGCCGGCTCCCGGGTCTCCTATGTGAAACCGCACGGCGCGTTGTACAACCGGACGGTGCACGACGCCGAGCAGGCAGCCGCGGTGGTCGCGGGCGTCCGGCTGGCCGCCGGGGACGCCGGGCTGCCGGTACTGGGGCTGCCCGGGTCGCTGCTGCTCGCGGCAGCCGTGTCGGCCGGGCTGGAGGCCGTGCCGGAAGCCTTCGCCGACCGGGCGTACACACCGGCCGGGACGCTGCTGCCGCGCTCCGAACCGGGCGCGGTGCTGCACGACCCCGACGCCGTCGTGGCCCGGGCCGTGCGGATGGCGGCCCGGGGATCGGTGGCCGCCGCCGACGGATCGGCGGTGCCGGTGTCGGCGCGCTCGCTGTGCCTGCACGGGGACACCCCGGGGGCCGCGGGGCTCGCCGTGCGGGTCCGGGAGGCCCTGGGCGCGGCCGGGGTCCGGGTGGAGGCCTTCGCATGAGGAGCCTGGTGACGGGCGCCGACGGGCTGCTGATCGAGCTGGACTCGGCCGCCGAGGTGGCCGCCCTCCACGCGGAGCTGGTGCGGCGCCGCGCCGCGGGCGAGCTGGGCCCCGTACGGGACCTGGTCCCGGCCGCGCGGACCGTCCTCCTGGACGGCGTCCGGGATCCGGCGGCGCTCGGGGCCCGGATCGAGCGGTGGGAGGTGCCGCCGCTCGCGGTGACCGAGGGGCCGCTGGTGAGCGTGCCGGTGCGCTACGACGGGCCGGACCTTGCGGAGGTGGCCCGGCTGTGGGGGGTCGCGCCCGGCGAGGTCGGGGGCGTGGTCGGTGCCACCGTCTTCCGGGTGGCGTTCTGCGGGTTCGCGCCCGGATTCGGCTACCTGACCGGGCTGGCGGAGCGCTTCCACCTCCCCCGGCGCGCCACTCCCCGCACGGCCGTCCCGGCGGGCTCGCTGGCCCTGGCGGGCGAGTACGCGGGGGTCTACCCGCGCTCCTCCCCCGGCGGCTGGCAGCTGATCGGGTCCACGGACGCGGTCCTGTGGGACGTACGGCGGGAGCCGGCGGCGCTGTTCGCCCCCGGGGTGCGGGTGCGGTTCACGGAGGAGGGCGCGTGAGCGGGACGGGACGTACGGGGGCAGGCGCGCGGGGCGGGACCGCCACGGCGGTGGACGGCTCCGCCGGGGTGCCGGGGCGCGGCCTGCTCGTCGTGCGGCCGGGGGCGCTGACCACCGTCCAGGACCCCGGGCGGCCGGGGTACGCGCACCTGGGGGTGCCGCGCTCGGGCGCGCTCGACACGGCCGCGTACGCGCTGGCCAACCGGCTGCTCGGCAACGCGCCGGACGCGGCGGCGCTGGAGACCACCCTGGACGGGGTCGGCCTGCGGGCCCTGGAGGCGGTGACGGTCGCCGTCACGGGCGCGCCGTGCGCGGTACGCGTGGCCGGGCGGCCGGCGGCCTGGGGAGCCCCGGTACGGGTGCCGGCGGGGGCGGTGCTGGAGGTCGGCCGGGCGGAGTCGGGGCTGCGCGGCTATGTGGCGGTCCGCGGCGGGGTGGCCGTCCCGCCGGTCCTGGGCAGCCGGGCGACGGACCTGCTCTCGGGGCTCGGGCCGCCCGTACTCGCGGCGGGCGCCGTGCTGCCCGTGGGGGTCCCCGGACCGGGGCCGGCCCGGGGGGCCGACCTGTGCGCCCTGCCCGCGGCGCCCGCGGAGCTGCTGCTGCCGCTGCGGCCGGGGCCGCGGGCCGACTGGTTCACCCCGGACTCCCTGGCCGGGCTGTGGCGGTCGGTGTTCCGCGTCTCCGCGAGCTCCAACCGCATCGGCCTGCGCACGGAGCCGGGGGCCCCGCTGATGCGCGCCCGGGCCGGGGAGCTGCCGAGCGAGGGCATGGTGCTGGGCGCGGTGCAGGTGCCCCCGAACGGCCTGCCGGTGGTGTTCCTCGCCGACCATCCGGTGACGGGCGGCTACCCGGTGGTGGGCGTGGTCCCGCCGGGCCCGGCCCTGGACGCGGCGGCACAGGCTCGGCCGGGTACACCGGTGCGGTTCACGCGGTCCCGGTGAGACGCGCGGGCGGAGCCGGGCGAACGGCGGGCACGGCCGCGCGGGCCCAGTGAGGCGCGCGGGCCGAGCCCGGCCAACGGCGGACACAGCAGCGCGGGCCCAGTGAGGCGCGCGGGCCGAGCCCGGTCAACGGCGGACACGGCGCGGAACGGGCCGCCGGGAGAGGGCGGAGCCGGAGCACGGCCCGCGGCCCGGCCCCGGCGTGGGGGGGCGGGCCGCGGGTGGATCGGGTCGGGGCCGGTGTCTACACGGCGGACTCCGGCATGATGCGGCTCCGTACGGCGGACTGGACGTCCTCCTCCTCGGCCGGATCCGCCGCCAGGCGGCGCAGCCGGGGGGTGACGCGCGCGTCGGCCGTCTCGGCGTGGCGGGCGGCCACCTCGCGGGTGGTCTCCTCGCAGTCCCACAGGCATTCCACGGCGAAGCCCGCCGCGAAGGTGGGGTCGGTACTGGCCAGGGCGCGCGCGGTGCGACCGCGCAGGTGGGAGGAGGCCGTCTCGCGGTAGATGTGGCGCAGGACCGGCGCCGCGCAACTGATCGCGAGTCGTCCCGCGCCGTCCACGAGCGCGAACAGCCGCTGCGTGTCGGGGCCCGCGCCGCGGACCGTGGAGCGCAGCGCCCCCAGGACCAGGGCGGCGTCCTCGGCGCCGCCCCGGGTGGCCAGGGTGGCGGCCGCGGCCGCGCCCAGGGCGTCGGGGCGGTGGATCCAGCGTCGGGCCCGGTCGAGGGCGTCGGGGCCGCACATGCGCTCGTAGGCGGCCACGGCCGGTTCGTCGCCGGCGGCTTCGATGAGGTCCAGGACGGCCGGGTTGTCGGGTTCGGCCAGGACCAGGTGGTGCAGGGCGGTGGCGCGGCCGGCTTCGCCGAGGGCTCCGGCCGCGGCCGCGAGGATGGCGGGGCGGTCCTCCGGCGCGGCCACGGCGGCGAGGCAGCGGGCGGCGGGCACGTGCAGCGGGTTGCCCCGGCGCAGGCCTTCGGCGGCCCAGTCGAAGACCGCCTGGACGCCCCAGTCGGGTCGGGGCCCGGTCGGGGTCAGCTGCCGCTGCCAGCGGTCGAAGGACCCCTGCCGGCGGGCGGCGCGCAGGCGCTCCCCGTAGCGGGGCGTCTCCTCCCACAGGCACCACGGCCTCGGTTCGTACGCGTCGCGGACGGCGGCGGCCAGCCGCGCCTCGCCCTCCGCGGTGGCGGGGAACCGGGCGACCACGGGGTCGGCCAGGGACCGCAGCCCCTCGTCGTCGTCGCGCAGGGCGAGCTCGTCGAGGGCCCACGCCCAGTTCGCCCCCGAGGCGGCGTACCGGCGCAGCAGCATGAGCGCGTCGTCGCGGCCGTACGAGGCCAGGTGGCCCAGCACGGACAGCGCGAGGCCGGTCCGGTGGTCCGCCTCGTCGACGAGGTCGTCGACGCAGAAGAGGTGGGTCTCGATCTCGCCCAGGGGGCCGTCGAGGTCCACGTACAGGCGTGCGTAGTACAAGGAGCGGTTCTCGACCTGCCAGTCCTGGCGCGGATCCCGGAGCACGCAGTGGTTCAAGGCCTCCAGGGCCTCGTCCCTCGGTGCCGCGAGAGCGTGCAGCGTGCCGTCGCCGCGGCCGCGCTGGAGGAGCCCGAGCAGGGTACCGCTCGGCGCTATGACTGGTTCGAACATGGGAAGGGCCTCAAATCAAGCTGGGGACGCAACCGGGAATCGGGATTCACAGGGCCGCGTAACAGCATGTGAGGACGTCCGCCGTCATGTTCCGCTCGATGTAGACCATTGCCTTCTCACTCTCGTCGGTGCTCCGCGACCGGGCGGCCGGGCCGGGCCCGGACACCTGTCGTGTCCTGCCCGCTCCTGCCCGTCCGCCGTGCGCGCGAATCGAATCCGTCGCCATGATGACCCAGGCGGTTTGTGCACCGCGACCACATTTACGGCCGCCGTGACCAACCTGTGAGGTCTCTACCGGCCACAGCCCGGCAAAAAGCGGACTACTTGGCTCCGAAGAGTTCCAGCAGGTCGGACTTCGCGAACATGCGCGCCGTGTCCACGGCGGAGGGCGTACCCGCGTGCGGATCGGCCCCTCCCGCGAGCAGGGCGCGGATCACGGCCTCCTCGCCCTTGAAGACGGCGCCGGCGAGCGGGGTCTGGCCCCGGTCGTTGGCGCGGTCGGCCTCGGCGCCCCGGGCCAGCAGGGCCGTGACGGCGCCGGCGTGGCCGTGGTAGGCGGCCAGCATGACGAGGGTGTCGCCGCGGTCGTTGGTGAGGTTCGCCGGGACTCCCGCGTCGAGGTACGCGGTGAGCGTCTCGGTCTCGCCCTGGCGGGCGAGGTCGAAGATCTTGGTGGCCAGTTCGATGACGTCCTCGTCGGGGACGTCCTGGGCGCCGCCGCCTTCGGTGTGCTCGCTCATCGCGCGTACCGCCTTTCAGTCGCTGGTGGCATGGTCCGGCCGGTCCGCCCGCCCCGGGCCGCGCGGGCAGGGGGGAGCTCGGGACCGGGTCCGTACGGGTGAAGCGTCAGAGTAGCGCCCGGACCCGCACATGACGGGCCGGGACCGAGGCAATGATCACCCCTGCCACCCGGTGGGGCGGGCGCGCCAGCCGGAGTGCGCCGGTCAAGTGAAAAATAACTGGATTCAGCCATATGCACCTTTTGTCGCATTGATACTTGCTGTGAGCCTGGAAGAACTGATGGTGACTGTCCCCACTACCAGGAGAGCCACTCATGGTCCTGTCCATCTCAGGTGTCGTCCTGCTCGGCATCATCTGCTTCCTGTTCTTCAAGAAGGACGGAATGAAGCTGTCGCACGCCTTCGTGTGCTCGCTCTTCGGCTTCTTCCTCGCCGGCTCCGCCATCGCCCCGAGCATCACGGCGAGCACCGCGAGCCTCGCGAGCCTCCTCGGCGGGATCAAGCTCTAGCCCGCCGCGGCGCAGCACATCCAGCCACACCCGGTTCACCCGCCACACCCACAACTCCAGGAGACGCCCGTGGCCCGGCGCCCACTTCCCCGCATCCTCAGCAGCGGCACCGTCTCGCTGACCCGGGGCCGCGACTTCGCTCGCACGGCCGCCGACAGCGCCACGGACGTCCTCCATCCGCTCCTCACCATCGGACGCGGCCTGCGCATCCTGGCCTCGGCCGGGCGGCGCAAATGGTCCGAGACGCCCAAGGACAAGCGTGGTCCCGCGCTCTTCCTGGGAGCCGCCTGCGTCCTCGTGGTCGCGCTCGTCCCCTACGGTCCGCTCCTCGCCCTGATCACCCTCATGGCGGCGGCGGCCTGGCGGGGACGCGACCGCACCCCGGCGAAGACCGGGCCCAGCGATGCCGAGACCGAACGGCTCGGCTCCCTCTACGAAGCACTCGTGCCGTACTTCTCCATCCCGGAGGATCCGAGTCCGCTCTTCGCCCACGGCGGCGACTGGGACAAGGCCTTCAGCGGCTACGAGTTCGACGAGGCGGGCCGCGTCACCCGGCTGCGCATCCGCTACCCGGCCTACTTCACCGATGGCGAGGCCGCCTCACGGGCCCGGATCGAGGCACTGCTGCACGCCAAGTCCGGGCGCGGACGGGAGTATCTCTTCGACTGGGACGAGGAGGGCAACCAGCTCGACCTGAGCGTGCTGGCGGCGCTGCCGACGGGCATCGCCGCCCAGCCGTTCGTCACCTCCCCCGGCGAGACCGTGCTGGGCTTCACCGACGCCGGCGCGGTGCAGCGCACCCTGCCCGTACTGGTGGCCGACGAGCCCCGCGACGTTCCGCCGGTGATCTGGCGGACCGGCCCGCGCTCGACCGAACCCCACCTGCTGGCCGTGGGCCAGCCCGGAGCGGGCACCTCCACCCTGCTGCGCTCGATCGCCCTGCAGGCCCTGCGGCACGGCGCCGACGTCATGGTCGTCGAGGGCGGCAGCACCGGCGAGTACTCCTGCCTGTCCGGGCGCCGCGGCGTCCTCGCCGTGGAGTGCGGACCGACCGGGGCGCCGGCCGCGCTGGAGCGGGCCGCCCAGGAGACCGAGCGCCGGCTGATCGCCACGCACCGGGCCCGGGAGGCCGGACACCCCGCCCCCGAGGACACCCGCCGCCCCCTGTGGATCCTGCTCGACCGGCCCGGCGTGCTCTCGCACCTCGCGGCCGCCGACGGGCGCCCGGACCCGCTGGCCCAGCTCCAGGTGCCGCTGCGGCACGGCAGGGCGGCGCACATCACGGTGGTGGTGGCCGAGCAGTTCGACCACCTGGAGCTGCTGAACGACGCCGTGTGGCAGCACACCCGGGCCCGGGTCGTCCTGGGGCCCGCCACCATCCAGCAGATCGCCGACGTCCTGGGGCTGCCCCCGCACACCACCCCGACCGCCCAGGTACCGCCGGGGCGGGGTTACGCCCGGCTCGGCGGCGGGCCGGTGCACCGGCTCCAGGTACCGGCCGCGCCGGACCCGTACGACGACGCCACGCACCCGGCGCACCGGCAGGCCGTACTGGAGCTGCTGCCCGAACGCCAGCCCCCGCAGCCCGAGGGACCGGCGCGGAGCGGGCCGCCCGCCGACCCCGCCCCGCGGTCGGCCCGGCCCGGCAGCGTGCCCCTCGGCAAGCCGCCCCACGGCCAGCCGCCCGCGCAGGCCCCGAGCCCGGCCGCCGACGCCGCGGGGGTCCCGGAGGTCCCGGCCGACGCGCCCTGAGCCGCCGGGTCGGGACGGTGACCGGGCAGGATCCGAAAGGGACGACCTAGGCGACGAAGGTGCGCGGCGGCTCCGCTCCGCTGCCGCCGGCGCCCGTACCGACCAGCCGGGCGGCGGCCGCCAGCCGGACGGCGGCCTCGTCCGCCACCGCCCCGCCCACCGTGAACGGCAGTCGGACGTAGCCCTCGAAGGCCCCGTCCACGCCGAACCGGGGGCCCGAGGGGACCCGTACGCCGACGCGCTCCCCCACCTCGGCCAGCCGGGAACCGGAGAGGCCCCCGGCGCGGGCCCACAGCGTGAGGCCGCCCCGCGGCACCTCGAACTCCCAGTCCGGCAGCTCCCGGCGCACCGCCGCCACCAGGGCGTCGCGGTTGTCCCGGGCCTGGTCGCGGCGGATCCCGACGGCCTCCTGCCAGCCCCCGGTCCGCATCAGCCAGTTCACCGCGAGCTGTTCGAGCACCGGGGTGCCGAGGTCCGCGTAGGCCCGGGCGGCGACCAGGCTGCGGATCACGTCGGGCGCCGCGCGCACCCAGCCGATCCGCATACCGGCCCAGAAGGCCTTGCTCGCGGACCCGACCGTGACGACCGTGCTGCCCGCCGGGTCGAAGGAGCAGACCGGCCGGGGCATGGTTAGGTCGGGGTCCAGACTCAGTTCGAGCATGGTCTCGTCGGCGACCAGGACCGTGCCGGCGGACCGGGCGGCCTCCACCATGGCGCGGCGCTGCTCCTCCGAGGCCAGGGCGCCGGTGGGGTTGTGGAAGTCGGCGACCACGTACGCGAGGCGCGGGGCCGAGTCGCGCAGCACCTGCCGCCAGACGTCCATGTCCCAGCCGCGCAGCCCGTCGGCCATGGCCACGGGGACCAGGCGGACACCGGCGGCGCGCATCAGCTGGAGGATGTTCGCGTAGGAGGGGGACTCGACGGCGATCCGCTCACCGCGTCCCGCGAAGAGGCTGCAGATGGCGTCGATGGCGCCCATCGCGCCGGTGGTGACCATGATCTGCTCGGGCATGGTGGGGATGCCCTGCTCGGTGTAGCGGTCGGCGAGCATCCGGCGCAGCGCGGGGAGGCCCGCCGGGTAGTCCCCGTGGGTGTGCGCGTACGGCGGCAGTTCCTCCAGGGCGCCCTGGACGGCCTTGGTGAGCCAGGGCTCGGGGGCCGGGAGCGCCGCGCAGCCGAGGTCGATCATGGAGCCCAGGGACTCGGGCGGGAGCGGCTCCAGGCCCCGGGCCGGCAGCGGGTTCCCCGCCGGTACGGAGGTCCAGCTCCCGGCGCCGCGCCGGGACTCCAGGAACCCCTCCCCGCGCAGGGCCTCGTAGGCCGCGGCCACGGTGGTGCGGCTGAGTGAGAGGGCGACGGCGAGCTCCCGCTCCGCGGGCAGCCGGGCGGCGACGGGGACGCGGCCTTCGAGGACGAGGAGCCGGATCCCGTCGGCGAGGCTGCGGTACGCGGGCGGCTTGCGGGCGCCGGTCTCCGCGGCGCGGCCCTGCTGGGAGGTGATGAGCCGCGCGAGCTGCGCGGCACCGACCGCCGAGGTCCATTCGGCCATGGATGCGGTCCACCTTCGTTCGATTGGCCTCCGCCTGGGCGGCAGGCGGCCGGGATTGGATTGCCTTGTACGGGTTCAGGGTGGCACGGGTCAGTCCACTTCCACCAGCGCCCCGGGCAGCGCCGGACCGCCGGGGCGCCGGGCGCCGGGTCCGCGGGCCGGGTACGGGGCGCCGCGCGTCCCCCGGCTGCCGGGTGCGCACCGGCCGGGGGATACTGCCGCCGTGACACACGTACGCGTTCGCCACCCGTATCTGGACCACCCGGCCCCGATCCCCTTCGCGCACCGGGGAGGCGCCGCGGACGGGCTTGAGAACACCGCCGCCGCCTTCCGGCGGGCCGCCGGGGCGGGCTACCGGTACTTCGAGACCGATGTGCATGCCACGGCCGACGGGAAGCTGGTCGCCTTCCACGACGCCACCCTGGACCGGGTCACCGACGCGCGGGGCAGGATCGCCGAGCTGCCGTGGAGCCGGGTCCGCGAGGCCCGCGTCGTGGGCACCGAGCCGCTGGCGCTCTTCGAGGAGCTGCTGGAGGAGTTCCCCGACGCCCGCTGGAACATCGACGTCAAGGCCGAGGCGGCGCTGCACCCGCTGGTCGACCTGGTGGCGCGGACGGGGATCTGGGACCGGGTGTGCGTGGGCTCCTTCTCGGAGGGCCGGGTGGCGCGCGCCCAGAGGATCGCCGGTCCCCGGCTGGCGACCTCGTACGGCGTGCGCGGGGTGGTGGGCCTGCGGCTGCGCTCGTACGCGATCCCGGCGGCGCTGCGCGTGGGGGCGGTGGCGGCCCAGGTGCCGGAGACGCAGGCGGGGATCAGGGTGGTCGACCGGCGGTTCGTGCGCACGGCGCACCAGCGGGGGCTCCAGGTGCATGTGTGGACCGTGAACGAACCGGAACGTATGGAGGCTCTGCTCGACCTGGGTGTGGATGGCATCATGACCGACCGGATCGACATCCTGCGCACGGTTCTGGACCGACGCGGAGCCTGGGCCTGACGTGCCCGTACGGCCTCCGCCCGGACGGCGGACGTGCGGTGCGGGGACAAGCGAGGGGGGCACCAGGTGAGTGCGCGGGACAGCGGGACGTCCGGGGACGCGGAACCCGGAGCGGCGGACCGGGCGCCGAGCGCGGCGACCGCGGACGGCGGCGGTGACGACCGGGCGACGGACGCCGCGGGCGCGCCGGCCTCGGCCGCAGCACGCAGGCGCGAGCAGCACGGCTGGTACTTCTACGACTTCGCCTGCTCGGTCTACTCGACGAGCGTGCTCACGGTGTTCCTCGGGCCGTACCTGACGTCGGTCGCCAAGGCGGCGGCGGACGCGGAGGGATACGTGCACCCGCTGGGCGTTCCCGTCCGGGCGGGGTCCTTCTTCGCGTACTCCGTCTCGGCCTCGGTGCTCGTGGCCGTACTGATCATGCCGCTGGTCGGTGCGCTGGCCGATCGCAGCGGCCGCAAGAAGCCGCTGCTGGCGGTGGCCGCGTACACGGGCGCCGCCGCCGCGGCGGGGATGTTCTTCCTCGACGGGGACCGCTACCTGCTGGGCGGCCTGCTGCTGATCGTGGCGAACGCCTCGCTCGCGGTCTCGATGGTGCTCTACAACGCCTTCCTCCCGCAGATCGCCACCCCGGACGAACGCGACACCGTCTCCTCCCGCGGCTGGGCGTTCGGCTACACCTCGGGCGCCATCGTCCTGGTGCTGAACCTGGTGCTCTACCAGGGCCACGACTCCTTCGGCCTCACCGAGAGCGAGGCCGTGCGGATCTGCCTGGCCTCGGCGGGCGTGTGGTGGGGGGCCTTCGCGCTGATCCCGCTGCGCCGGCTGCGGGACCGGACCGTGGTCCGGGAGGCGGGGGCGGGTCCGGCGGTCAGCGGCTGGAAGCAGCTCGTCGCCACCCTCAAGGACATGCGGCGCTACCCGCTCACCCTGTCGTTCCTGCTGGCGTACCTGGTCTACAACGACGGCGTGCAGACGGTGATCTCGCAGGCGTCGGTGTACGGCTCCGAGGAACTGGAGCTGGAGCAGTCCACGCTGATCGTCGCGGTGCTGCTGGTCCAGGTGCTCGCCGTGGCCGGGGCGCTGGGGATGGGCAGGCTGGCGCGCGTGTACGGCGCCAAGCGGACGATCCTCGGCTCACTGGCCGCCTGGGCCGTCACCCTCGCGGCCGGATACTTCCTTCCCGCCCGGACCCCGATGTGGTTCTTCGCCCTCGCCGCGATGATCGGGCTGGTGCTCGGCGGCAGCCAGGCGCTGTCGCGCTCGCTGTTCTCGCACCTGGTACCGGCGGGCAAGGAGGCCGAGTACTTCTCGGCCTACGAGATGAGCGACCGGGGGCTGAGCTGGGTGGGGCCGCTCGTGTTCGGCCTGACGTACCAGCTCACGGGCAGTTACCGGGACGCGATCATCTCGTTGGTGGTCTTCTTCGCACTGGGTTTCGTGCTGTTGGCGCGAGTGCCGGTGCGGCGTGCGGTGGCGGCGGCAGGGAATCCTGTACCCGAGCGGCTCTGAGCACGACCCAGCGGGCACTTCCGGCCGGATGCGCGAACGAATTCCGAACGAATTTAGACGTTGAAGCAAAGGGCCGGTAGTGTACGCCTTTGGCCTGCCAGGCGGACCGTTACTGCGCGCTCAAGAAGTGTGGACGTTGGGTGACATCTGCTGCCAGATGTGACAAAACGGGCATTGGTGGGTACAACAAGGGGCGGCACGACGGGCGACGCACGACCCGGAGCGGGAATCTATACCGCCGACCGGACGTTGACCGGATGACGACGACAGCGACACCTGTCCTGTGGGCGACAAAGCCCGGGAGGCACGATTCATGAGTGAGCGAGCTCTCCGCGGTACGCGCCTCGTGGTTACCAGCTACGAGACGGACCGCGGCATCGATCTGGCCCCGCGCCAGGCGGTGGAGTACGCATGCCAGAACGGACATCGATTTGAGATGCCGTTCTCGGTTGAGGCAGACATTCCGCCGGAGTGGGAGTGCAAGGCGTGCGGCGCCATGGCACTCCTGGTGGACGGGGACGGGCCCGAAGAGAAGAAGGGCAAGCCTGCGCGAACGCACTGGGACATGCTCATGGAGCGACGCACCCGCGAGGAGCTGGAGGAAGTGCTGGCCGAGAGGCTGGCGGTCCTTCGTTCCGGCGCCATGAACATTGCCGTGCATCCGCGGGACAGCCGCAAGTCCGCCTGACAGCCGGACGAGAGAACACAGCCGAGGGGCCCCGCCACACAGGGTGGCGG
>NZ_JBHXRU010000064.1:0-37094 GCF_042716255.1 Streptomyces sp. NPDC058662
CCCGGGCACCCTTTACACGGTGCCCGGGGCCTCAGCACTGCACTGCGTGACCCGCGGGCCAGCGGGGTGGGTCAGGCGGACTTGGTCGGGGTCGGGGCCGGGGTGGGGGTCGGGGCGGGGGTGGCGGGCTTGATCTCGATCGTGATGATCAGCTCCACCTTCTCCGGGGTGATCAGCCGCAGGCGGTACGTGCCCGGGGCGGCGTCCGCGGTGGACAGCTCCGGCACGACGATCCTGCCGTCGGCGCCCGTGGCGGCCAGCAGCAGGCTGGTCACCTTCTTCCCGTCCG
The DNA here is from genome assembly GCF_042716255.1 of Streptomyces sp. NPDC058662. Lineage (NCBI taxonomy): Bacteria > Bacillati > Actinomycetota > Actinomycetes > Kitasatosporales > Streptomycetaceae > Streptomyces > Streptomyces sp. NPDC058662. The sequence goes on from NZ_JBHXRU010000064.1 coordinate 290, forward strand.
CGTCCTCGAAGTACGGGCCCTTCGCGGCCTCCGGGTCCACCGGGATCCACGTGCCCGGCTTCTTCGGGTCCTCCCGGAGCAGGCCGGCGGTGGCCGCGGTGCCGGCGACGGGCTTCTTGCCGGCTGTCGTGGCGAGGACCTCGATGCCCTCGACGCTCTTGCCGGCGTCCACCACGACAGGCCCCGTGCCGTCGGTGCGGACCAGCCGCTCCGCGACCGGCTTCGCCGTGACCGTACCGGCGAAGTTCACCGTGAGCCGGGCCACCTTGTCGTAGGTGGAGGCCCGCAGCGTGAAGGTGCCCGCCTCGGCGCCCGCCTTCAAGCCGGGCGCGGACGCGACGCCGTTCGCGTCCGTCGTGGCGACCAGGGAGTCCGCCGGGGTGGCGCCGAAGCCGGTACCGCCCGTGGTGTCCTCCTCGATCGCGAAGACGACCTCGTGGCCGACCGCCGGCTTCCCGTCGCTCAGCACCACCTTGACCCGCGGCGCCGCGGCGAAGGCCGATCCGGCCTCGGCCGTGATCCCGGCGCCGCCGAGCTGGGTCAGCTCGGCCACGTGCGGGGCGGGCTTCGCGGGCTCGGTCGGCTTGGTCGGCGGCTTGGTCGGCGTGGTCACCGGCGGAGTCGTCGGCGTGGTCACCGGCGGGGTGGTCGGCGTCGTGACCGGCGGCCGCGTGGCCGCGGGCTGCGGGGTGGGCAGGGTGCCCGGCAGCGGCGTCGGGTAGGTCCCGGCGGGCGGGTTGGGGATCTCGGCGACCCCGCCCTCCTGGTACTGCCGCATGTAGCCGAGCACGGTGTTCACGTACTCGCGGGAGTTGTTGTAGCTGAGGATCGCCGAATCCAGCTTGGCCGCGACCGACAGGTCACGGTCGCCCGCGCACAGGTAGAGGCCGGCGCCCAGCGCGGCGTCGTAGATGTTGTTCGGGTCCCGCTTCGCGTCGCCGTTGCCGTCGGCGCCCCAGGTGGCCCAGGTGGACGGGATGAACTGCATCGGGCCGACGGCCCGGTCGTAGACGACGTCCGCGTCGTACTCGCCGCGGTCGGTGTCGCGGATCTCCGCGAAGCCGTTGCCGTCGAGGCGGGGGCCGCGGATCGGCTTCTCGGTGTACCCGTCGGCCTTCAACCCGTAGCCCGAGGCGTGGACGGACTCGACCCGGCCGATGCCGGCGAGCAGCTGCCAGGGCAGCTTGCAGGTGGGCAGCGCGGCGGCCACGGCCACCTCCGCGCGGCGGTAGGCGTCGAGGGCCGTCCCGGGTATCCCGCTGGCCCCCTCCGGCGTGCCGGCGGCCGGCGCCGGCGTCGGGTCGGCGACATCGCCGGGCAGGTCGAGCCGGGCGTCGCCGCGGTCGGCGGCCTGCGGGCTGTCCGGCGTCGGCTCGGATTCGCCGGCGTCGGCGGTCGATGGAGTGCTCACGACGGCGGCGGTGGTCAGGCTCGCCGCGAGAGCGGCGGTGCACAGGACCTTGCGCGAGGTGTTGACGAGGTGACGGTGAAGCGGCTTCACAGTGCGGCGATCCCCCCAGGAGCCGTCAAAGGTGTCCGGCCGGTCGGGCCGTGAATATCCACTGTCTATCAGGTATTCGGAATCGACTCGCCGTCCCCTCGGGAGATGTGGCACACCATTCGTCTCGTCTTCACGGCGCCTCCGCGGACGAACGGAACCCGGACCTGGGACCCCGGCGGTTTTACCCTCAAGTCCCCTGGCTTGGCGGGTTTTGACCGTCTACGCCGAGGTTCATGCCGATACCGGGGCGGCCCGCCCGGCACTGGCCCGGACCGACCTCCGCCCAGACCGTCTTGCCCGGGTGGCGGGCCGACACCCCCCACTCCCGTGCCACGGCCGCCACCAGCCGCAGCCCCCGGCCGCCCTCCGCCGACCACGGGTCCACGGGCACGGGCTCCGGCGGCGGCGCCGCGTCGCCGTCGGCGTCGCTCACCATCACCCGTACGTTCTCCCGCCCGTCGTAGCGCATCCGCAGCTCGAAGTCCCGGCCCGGGACCCGGCCGTGCAGCACGGCGTTGGCCGCGAGTTCGCCGACCACGAGCCCGACGTCGTCGGAGAGCGGGCAGTCGAAGGGCACCCCCCAGAGGTCCAGCTGCGCCCGCGCCAGCCGCCGGGCGAGGCGGGCGCCCCGGCGGGTGGAGCTGAACCGCTGCCGGAAGTCCTGTGCCATGTCACTGATTTCGGTCGTCACCTCACCGAGCGTGGCGGTACGCCTCTACCCTTTCCAGCAGCGGCGGCGCTACGACGGTGATCCGTACGTACGCCGACCCCTTCGTGTACGGGCTGTACGGACGAGGGCGGATCAGCCGATGAACGACCTGTCGGAGCACGAGGAACGACCCGAACGCCCGGTGGAGGCGGACGGCACGGCACACCTGTTCCGCGCCCTGGGCAAACAGATCAAGGCACTGCGGGAGGCCGCCGACTTCCACCAGAAGGAACTGGCCGCCCGACTGCACGTCGGCGAGGACCTGATCGGCGCGATCGAACGCGGCGTCCGCACCCCGCAGCCGGACCTCCTGGAACGGGCCGACGCGGTGCTGGCGGCGCGGGGAGTCCTGCGGGCGGCGGTGCCGGAGGTGAGGGAGGCGTTGAAACGGGCCCGGACGCGGCACCCGGACTGGTTCCGGGACTATGCGCAAGCAGAGGCCTCGGCCCAGGCCATCCATGACTACAGCCACCAAGGTGTCATGGGCCTCCTGCAGACCGAAGGCCACGCTCGTGCGGTTTTCGCCAAGCGCCGTCCGCTCTTGGACGAGGAAACGATCGAAAAGCGGGTGCAGGACCGGCTGGCCCGCCAACAGATCTTCGAAAGCTGGCCCTCCCCCACGATCAGCCTGGTGCTGGACCAGAACCTGCTGGAACGCCAGGTCGGAGGGACGGAGGTTCACCGGGAGCAACTCAGGCGGTTCCTGGAGATCGGTCGCCTGCGGACCGTGGAACTTCAGGTGATGCCGTTCAGCCGGGGTGAACACGCGGCGATGGACGGTTCGTTCACACTTCTCCATCCGAAGGGCCGACAACAGGTCGCATACACCGAGGCGTACGGCCGTCCCCACCTGATCACCGACCCCGATCAGGTACGCATCATGGCGGAGCGCTATGGGATCATCCGGGCACAGGCGCTCACGCCAGACGAGTCCCTCGACCTGATCGAGAAGATGCTGGGAGAACCATGATGAACACCACCGACCTGGCCTGGTTCAAGAGCAGCTACAGCGACGGCGAAGGCGGCCAGTGCGTCGAAGTCGCCCTCGCCTGGCGGAAGTCCAGCTACAGCAGCGGCGAAGGCGGTCAGTGTGTCGAGGTGGCCGCCTGCCCCGCCGCCGTGCATGTCCGGGACTCCAAGGTGGCGGCGGGGCCCGAGCTGGCCGTGGCTCCTGGGAGCTGGAGCGCGTTTCTGGACGGGGTCGCGGCGGGCCGCTGATCCCGGCCGCCGCCCGGCGGCGGCCGGAGCGGCTCAGCGGCGGACGAGCGGGGTCTCGGAGGCTACGCGGGACAGTTTCTCCGGGTTGCGGACGTAGTAGAGGCTGCTGATGAGGGCGCCCTCGACGCGGACCGCCAGCACGCCGTCGAGCTCTCCGTCCAGGTGGACGAGGAGGGCCGGGGCGCCGTTGACCACGGTGGGGCTGACGGTGACCAGGTTCTGGTGCTTGCCGATGCCGCCCAGCATGAAGCGGGCCACCTTGTCGGCGCTGACGATCGGGCGCACCGCGGCCTGCTTGATGCCGCCGCCGTCGCTGAGGAGGACGACTTCCGGGGCGAGGACGTCGAGGAGGCCCTGGAGGTCTCCCGTTTCGAGGACGCGGCGGAACGAGTCCAGGGCGGCCCGGGTCTCGCTCAGGGAGACGACCTGGCGGGGACTGCGGGCGTCGACGTGCTTGCGCGCGCGGTGCGCGATCTGGCGTACGGCCGCGGGTGTCTTGTCGACGGCGGCGGCGATCTCCTCGTAGCTGACGTCGAAGACCTCGCGCAGGACGAAGACGGCGCGCTCGGTCGGCGCGAGCGTTTCGAGGACCAGCATCATCGCCATCGACACGCTCTCGGCGAGTTCCACGTCCTCGGCCACGTCCGGGGCGGTGAGCATCGGCTCGGGCAGCCACGGCCCGACGTACGCCTCCTTGCGGCGCTGCATCGTGCGCAGCCGGTTGAGGGCCTGCCGGGTGGTGATGCGGACCAGGTAGGCGCGCTGGTCCTGGACGTGGTCGAGGTCGACCGCCACCCACCGCAGCCAGGTCTCCTGCAGGACGTCCTCGGCGTCGGCCGCGGATCCGAGCATCTCGTAGGCGACGGTGAAGAGCAGGTTGCGGTGGGCGACGAAGCTCTCGGTCGCCGGGTCGGGGGCCTTCACAGCGAGATCCTTTCCTCGGGTGGCCGTCACCTCAGACGGTGACGGCCACCTCCTCACGCGTGGTCCGGAGCAGCTCCCGGCGCTTGCCGCCTCCCGAGAGGCGGTGCAGGCGGTAGCCGCCGGGCTTGCCGGCCTCGGCGGCGAGGTGCTTGACGACACCCTTGCAGACGGCTTCCTTGAGCTTCGCCCCCGGGCGGCCGTCGATCTTGAACCACACCGCGGTGTCGGAGCGGGTCGCGAACTGGAAGATGCCGCGGCTCCGGCCCAGGCTGATGCACTGACCGGCGAACCACTGGTTGAGCGTCTCGGGCCGTTCGCCCGCGATGCGGCTGAGCACGGTGTCGGCAGCCCGGGCGCCCATGGGCACCGCGGCTTGGCAGCTCATCCGCAGCGGCAGGCCCGACGGCGCGGCCGAGTCCCCGGCCGCGATGATGCGCGGGTCGTCCACGCTGGTCAGCGTCTCGTCCGTGAGGAGGCGGCCGAGGGCGTCGGTGCTCAGTCCGCTGCGCGCGGCCAGCTCCGGCACGCCGAAGCCCGCGGTCCAGACGGTCACCGCGCTCGGCAGCTCGCGGCCGTCGCCGAGCCGCACGGCGTCGCGGGTCACGGCCGTGACCTCCGCGTCTTCGAGCACGGTCACGCCGAGCTCCGCCAGACGTCCGGCGACCGAGCGACGGCCCCGGGTGTGCAGGTACGGGCCGAGCGCCCCGCCGCAGACCAGGGTCACGGCGCGGCCCGCCTCGGCCAGCTCGGCGGCCGTCTCGATGCCCGTCGGGCCCGCTCCGACCACGGTCACCGTGCCCTTCGCGGCGTCGAGGACCGGCCGCAGCCGCTCGGCCTCCTCGAAGGTGGCGATCGGGTGGGCGAACTCGGCGGCGCCGGGCACCCGCGGGTCGGCGCTGCCGCTGCCGACGGCGTAGACCAGGTAGTCGTAGCCGACCGTGCCGCCCGAGGCGAGCTCCACGGCGCGGCCGGCCGCGTCCATCCGCACCACGCTGTCGACCACCAGGTCGACGCCCTCGGCCAGGACCTCCCGGTAGTCGACGACCGCGCTGTCGGTACCCGCCACCAGCTGGTGCAGGCGGATGCGGTGCACGAAGCTCGGGCGGGGGTTGACCAGCGTCACGGTCACGTCCTCCCGCCGCGTCAGGCGGTTGGCCGCCATGACTCCGGCGTATCCGCCGCCGATGACGACCACGTGGGTGTTCTCAGTCATTGCCGCTCCTCCGTCAAGGGGTGTTCGACCTCAAGACACCGCCCGCCCCGCCCTTGTGACACCTCACGCCGACTTTTCTTGTCGAACACGTTGAACGGAGGCAGGCGGGGTGTCCGGGCCCCGCCGTCGCCCGTCAGCCCCCGTACAACTCCGCGATCTCCCGCTCGTACACCCGCGCCACCACCGCCCGCCGCAGTTTCAGGGTCGGCGTCAGGGTGCCCGACGCCACCGAGAAGTCCTGCGGCAGGACGTGGAAGGCCCGGATGCGCGCCGGGCGGGAGACCGTGGCGTTCGCCTCCGCCACCGCCGTTGCTATCAGGGCCCGCACCCTGGCGTCCGTCGACGGGATCAGGGTCTCCGCGTCCACGCCCTCCCGATGCGCCCAGGCCGCCAGTTCCTCCGCGTCCAGGGTGATCAGGGCGACCGGGTGCGGGCGGCCGTCGCCGATGAGGACCGCGCGCGAGACGTACCGCGAGCGCTGGACGGCGAACTCGACCTCCGTCGGGGTGATGTTCTTACCGGCGGAGGTGATGATCAGCTCCTTCTTGCGGCCGGTGATCCGCAGGTAGCCGTCCCCGTCCAGGGCGCCCAGGTCGCCGGTGTGCAGCCAGCCCTCGGCGTCCACCGCCCCGGCCGTCGCGGCCTCGTTCGCGTGGTAGCCCGGGAAGACCATCGGGCCCCGCGCGAGCACCTCCCCGTCCGGCGCGATGCGCACCTCGCAGCCGGCGATCGGGCGGCCGACCGTGCCGGGGCGGACGGCGTGCGGGTGGTTGAGGGAGATGACGCCCCCGGACTCCGTCATCCCGTACCCCTCGTAGACCGCGATCCCGCATGCCCGCAGGAAGTCCATCGTGGCCGGGGCGATCGGGGCCCCGCCCGTGAGCGCCCACTTCAACCGGCCCCCGAAGGCGCCCCTGACCAGCGAGTACAAGGAGTCCTCCGCCGCCTCGTACGCCTTCTCGGACTCGCGCGGCAGCCGGCCTTCCGCTTTGAGCACGCCCAGCCGCACCGCCTCCTCGAAGCGCTCCCGGCCGCCCTCGCGGGACTCCGCGAGCGAGAGGACCACCGTGTGCAGCTTCTCGAACAACCGGGGCACGGACGGCAGATGGGTGGGCCGCACCTCCGCGAGCTCGGCCAGCACGTCCTCGATCCGGCCGCCGAAGTAGCAGAGCTCCCCGCCCTCCAGCAGGGTCGTGAACTGGACGAGCTGGGCCAGCAGGTGCGCCAGCGGCAGGTACAGGTACGTGGAGTCCCCCGGGCCGCCCCTGATCAGCGGGAGGGTCGCGTCCTGGATCGCGCCCAGGTTCCCGTGGGTGAGGCGGCAGCCCTTGGGCAGGCCCGTCGTGCCCGACGTGTAGACGATGGACGCGTCCCTCGCGGCGGACACGGACGCCGCCCGCGCCAGGAGCGCGCGCTCGGGCGCCCGCGGCAGCGACGGCAGCGCGTCCATCAGGACCACCGCCCGCAGCGCCGGCAGCTGCGCGCGCAGTGCCTCGACCCGCTCGCGCTGCGCCTCGTCGTCGCAGACCACGACGACCGCCTCGGAGTCCGACAGGACCCAGGCCAGTTCCGCCTCCCCCGCCGTCGGGTAGACCGGCACCAGGACCGCGCCCGCCGCCAGCACCGCGAAGTGCGTGTACGTCCACTGCGGCCGGGTCTCCGCCAGGACGGCCACCCGCTCGCCCCCGGCCACCCCCAGGCCGAGCAGCGCCCGGCCCGCCGCCCGGACGGCCGCGCCCAGCTCGGCGTACGTGCGGGTCCGCCAGCCGCCGTCCCCGTCGCGGAACCTGAGGGCCGGCTCGGGCCCGTACCGCTCCTCGGTCCACTGGGTGAACTCCGCCAGCGTGCTCGGCCGATGGTCCATCGCGCGCCCTCCCCGGGATAGGTGACCCCCGACGCTAGGCAGGGCCCTGGGCGCGACGGCATGACCGGAAGCGTCAGCCCCGCTGACCCCAGCGCTCAACGGCCGCGGCCGAACGCGGCCGGGCCCCGACCCGCGCACATCCGGCCGCCGACCCGGGCACATCCCGGCCGCCGACCCGAGCCGACCCCGAGCCGACCCCGGCCGACCCCGGCCGACCCGTGCCGCTCCGTATCGCACGGCGCCGCGGCGGGCTACCGTCGGACCATGGGGAGGCGGACGATCACCGTGCACCATGTGCGGGCCGTGCTCGCGGGAGCCCGCGGCAGCGGCGTCGACACCGTGCCGCTGCTCCAGGAGGCGCAGATCCCGCCGCTGCTGCTGGGGGACGACCGGGCGCGGATCACGCCCGCGCAGTTCGCCCGGCTGTTCCGGGCCCTGTACCGGACCACGCAGGACGAGTTCCTCGGGCTGAGCCCGGTCCCGAGCCGCCCCGGTACCTTCGCGATGATGTGCTACGCCTCGCTGGGCTGCCGCGACCTGGGCGCCGCGACGCAGCGCGCGGCCGCCTTCTACGGGCTGTTCCCCGGCGGGCCGGAGCTGGCCCTCGAAGTGGCCGGCCGCGAGGCCCGGTTCACCGTGGGCAACGACTTCGAGCGGGACGAGGAGCGCTTCCTCACCGAGTGCGTGCTCGCGATCTGGCACCGGCTGAGCAGCTGGCTGGTGGGACGGCGCATCCCGCTGGCGCACGCCGCCTTCGCCTATCCCCCGCCGCCGCACGCGCAGGAGTACGAGGTCCTCTTCGACTGCCCGGTCCGCTTCGGGGCGGAGCGTACGGGCGCCGCCTTCGACGCGGGCTGGCTGACCGCTCCGCTGGTACGGGACGAGCCCGCGCTCGACGCGATGCTGCGGCGGGCCCCCTTCGACCTGCTGTCCCGGCCGGAGTACGGGACCACGGTCGCGGAGCAGGTGCGCCGGACGCTGACGCAGCGGCTGCGGACCTCGCCGAGGCTGCCCGCGCTCGGGGAGGTCGCCGCGCGGCTGGCCGTGTCCCCGGCGACGCTGCGGCGCCGGCTGCAGCGGGAGGGGACGTCGTTCCAGGAGCTCAAGGACCATGTGCGGCGGGACGCGGCCATCGCCGGGCTCGCGGAGAGCGGTGAGCCGATCGCGGAACTCGCCGCCCGGCTGGGGTTCTCGGAGGACACCGCCTTCCACCGCGCGTTCAGGCGCTGGACGGGCACGACACCGGGGGCGTACCGGATCGCCTCGGGCGGCTGACCGGCGCGCGCCGGCGCCGTGCCGTCCGCCGCGGACGCTGATGACCGGCGCTGATGACCGGCGCTGATGACCGGCGCCGATGACCGACAGGTCGGCCGGATCCGGCCGCCTGTCGGTGTCATGTCAGCACCCGTCGATGCTGCAGGCCGCGCCCCGCATGACGGCCTGATCGGCCTGGGCTTCCAGGACGGCCTTGCGGATCTGGACCACGCTGGGAACGCCCTCGATGCGGTGGCGCTCGCCGATGATGATCGTCGGAGCCACCGAGACCCGGTAGGCCTCCGCCGTCCGCAGCGCTTCCCGATGGGCCTCGGTGTAGGTCCCGGCCGTCAGGGCCGCACCGAACTGAGCCGCGTCGAGGCCGAGTTCGGCCGCGATGCCGGTCAGTACGTCCACCTGCCCGATGTCCAGGTCCTCCTGGAAGAAGGCCCGGAGCATGCGCGGCGTGTACTCGGCCGCCTTGCCGTGCTCGGCCGCGTACTGGTAGCCCTCGAAGGCCAGGCGGCTGTAGGGCTGCGGCGAGACCGTGGGCAGGGTGATGTCGACACCCATCCTGCGGGCCATCGGGTAGACCGCGCGGGCCCAGATGGCGGGCAGGTACTCATCCTCGGGGCGCAGCGTCGGCGTCGGGAACGGCCGCAGCTCGAAGGGCATCCACTCGATCTCGACGTCGAGGTCGTGGGTCGCCTCGTGGAGGGGCCCCTCGGCCAGCATGCAGAACGGACAGACGTAGTCCGACCACACCTTGATGTTGACCTTGCCGGTCGCCTCGGTCATGCGCGCCTCCCTCGTCGGGTCAGGAACTCCTCGAACGGCTTCGTCCCGCCCTGCACGGGCAGCGAGGTCACCTCGACGCCCCAGTCCACCGGGTCCTCGGCGAAGATCGAGTACGAACCGGTGTAGTCGAAGCCGTATCCGGCGGCCGTCTTGCGGTCGACCGCGTAGACGATGTGGCCCACGTTGAAGTAGAGGGCCACCATGTAGCACATGGCGCAGGGCTCGCCCGAGGCGATCAGGGTGGACCCGGCGGTCGCGTACAGGCCGTGCTTGGCGGCCGCCTCGCGCAGCGCGACCACTTCGGCGTGGGCGCTGGGGTCGTTGTCCTCCATCACCCGGTTGAAGCCGGTGCCGAGGACCCGGCCGTTGCCGACCACGATGCCGGAGAAGGGGATGCCGCCCTTGGCCACGTGCTCACCGCTGATCCGAACGGCTTCTTCGACGTGTTCGGTCAAGCGGTCCTGGGGGATGCGCATGTCGGCTCTCCCCCTCATACGGAGGTCAGGCGGAGCAGCACGGCGCCACCGATGATCGCGGCGAAGGAGGCCAGGCGGGCGGCGGTGATCTTCTCCTTGAAGAGGATCGCGCCGAAGATGACGGTGCCGACGCCGCCGATGCCGGTCCAGATGGTGTAGCCGACACTCACGTCCAGCTCGCGCAGGGCCAGCGAGAGGGTGTAGATGCCGCCGGCGGCGGCGGCGAGGGTGAGCACGGAGGGCCACAGGCGGGTGAAGCCCTTCGTCGCGTTCGTCCCGAGGGCGAAGGCGATCTCGAAGAGGATGGCGATGCCGAGGAAGACCCAGGTCATGGCTGGTGGCCTTTCTTTCTGCTGAGGAGAGCGGACGGAGCGGAGCGGTGGGGACGGCCGCGCGGCGGTGCCGCGTGACGGTGCTGCGTGACGGTGTTGCCCGGTGGCGTTGCGTGACGGTGTTGCCCGGTGGCGTTGCCGCGACGGTGTCGCGCGATGGTGCTACGCGACGGTGGCGGGCGGAGCGGTCACCGGCTTCTCGGCGGCAGCGGCGGCCGCGGCGGCCTTCTTGGCCGCGAAGGTGTCGGAGACGCGCAGACCGGTGGCGCCGCCGATGATGAGGAAGAAGGCGATGACCTTCCAGACGGTCATCGGCTCGTCGTAGATGACCGTGCCGAAGACGACGGTGCCGACGCCGCCGATACCGGCCCAGACGGTGTAGCCGACGCCGACGTCGATGGTCTTGAGGGCCTGCGACAGCGTGTAGATGCCGCAGGAGGCCGCGGCGGCCGTCAGGAGCGAGGGCCACAGCTTGGTGAAGCCGTCCGTGGCCTCGGTGCTGAGGGCGAAGGTGATCTCGAAGAGCGAGGAGAACAGCAGCCAGGCCCAACCCTTGGACGTGGAGCTGCTCGCGGCGGTAGCCGTGGTGCTGGACATGTGCCCCCCAGGTAGTTGCTTGTACGTGCATTTATTATCACTGCGTGCGCGCCCGCTTGCAACAACGAGCGATGAACAAGAGCTTGCATGGTCATGTATCTTGATGTCAAACGCACCACCGGAGGAGGCCCTTCCATGACCACCACACCTCACACCCTGCCCGCTTCCTCTGACCAGGCCACCTGGAGCAGAATCCTGGCCCTGCACGCACGCGTGGAGCGCCAGCTGGGACAGGCCATGCAGCGGCGGCACGGCATCGGGCTCTCCGAGTACCGGGCGCTGGAGGACCTCGCACGGGCCGGCGACGGCGAGCTGCGCATGCAGGAGCTGGCCGACCGGATCGGACTCGGCCAGAGCTCCGTGACCCGCCTCGTGGGCCGCCTGGACGCGGCCGGCTTCGCGTTCAAGGACCTCTGCCCGGCCGACAAGCGGGGCGTCTACGCAGTCATCACCGAGGAGGGGCGGCAGCGTTACAACGAGGCCCGCGCCACCTACGCGGACGTACTCAGCTCCGCGCTGAACAGCGCCGGGGCCGATCCACACCTGGCCGGCACGGTGCAGGCACTGCGCAGCACCACCTGACAACGCACCACCTGACAGCCCGCGACTCCCACCCCCACCCGACCGCGCCGGACACCGCGAGCGCGACCGCGCCGCCCCGGACACGCGCCACCGCGCCGTACCGGACACCACCGAACGGCCCCACCGGGCCCGCGGCGCACCGCCCCATCAGGGCCCCGCCGCGCACTCCCGATCCACCGCCGACGCGCCGCCCGCCCGTCGGGCCCGCGCCCCGTCGACGCCGACCGGCCGGCCGCCGCCCGGAGCGGCGCCCCCGGTCCCGCGATCCGCCCCCGTCCGGCTCCGCACGCTCCCGCGTCCGGCGCCGTGACGCGGCGGCCCGTCCCGGTTCCGCGCACCCGCCGCCGGGCCCGTGCGCCGCACCCCTTGCAGGACCCCTCCCCCGCCCTCACCCCCCGCTCGACGGCCGCAGGGCTCTCCGCGACCACTTCGGAGATGATCGCGGACTTGTACATGCAAGTCACCCTCGCGTGGCGAGTCCGTCAAATGTGACTTAGGCCACCCCTCGGGCCCAATTCATTTGCTTGACTCTGCATGCAAGTGCCGATGTAACGTCTGCCTCGGCATCGATCACGGGGGGCTGTGAGGCGGGTCTGCGGCACTGCCGCGCCCTGGCCGCAGGCGTTGTCCGCGCCGAACGAGAGCGCGCGCTCCTTCCCCCTGATCACTTCGGTGGATCCGTCCGGATCTTCAATGACAGAGGGGGACCTGTGCCTTCACGGCGCCTTGTCGACGCGCTGGCCTCGCACGAACGGAGCCGGCCGGGGAGCGCGGCGCTCGTCCTCGCCGAGCGCACGGTGACATACGGAGAACTCGCGGCACGTGCCGAGGAGTTAGGGACGGCGCTGAACGCACTGGAGCTCGGTCGCGACCAGCCCCTGTGCATCCCCGCGCACAAGACGCCCGAGACCGTGGCCCTGCTCCTCGCGGCCTTCCGGGCCGGGTACGCCGTCCTGGCCCCGTCGCCGGACCTGGGCAGCGGGTCCCTGGAGACCCTGTGCGCCCAGGCACGTTGCTCGCAGGTACTGACCGCGGACCACGACGGCCTGCACGCCTCGGCACTCGCACCGGACCCGAAGGCGGCGGAAGGGTTCGACGCCGTCGACCCCGACCGGGTCAAACTGCTCCTGACGACGTCCGGTTCCACCGGGACCCCGAAGATCGTGCCCATTGCCGCGGCCGCGTTCGACAACTTCGCGGACTGGGCCGTCGAGAGGTTCGAGCTCACCTCCTCCGGGACGGCGCTCAGCTACGCCCCGCTCAACTTCGACCTCTCGCTGCTCGACCTCTGGACCTTCCTCCTCCTCGGGGCGCGGGTCGTGCTGGTCGAGCCCGCGCTCAGCACGGACCCCCGCCACCTGCGGAAACTCCTCACCACGTACGACATCGACTTCATCCAGGGCGTCCCCATGCTGTTCCGCCTGCTCACGCAGGACGGGGCGGACACCCCGGACACGGCGGGCGGCGCGCAGCCCGCCGCGGCCTACCCGCGAGCCCGTACGGTGATCTTCACCGGTGACGCGGTGCCCCCGATGCTGCTGCGGGACATCGGCCGGGCCTTCCCGGACGCCCGGTTCCACAACGTCTTCGGCTGCACCGAGACGAACGACAGCTTCATCCACGACGTCGTACCGGCGACGGCCGGTCCCAGGATCCCGATCGGCCGGCCGGTGGCCGGCGCCCGGGCCCTGATCCTCGACGACGGGGGGAAGGTCGTCGAGGGGCCCGGCACGGGCGAGCTGCTGGTGACCACGCCCTTCCAGACCTTCGGATACCTGCAACTCTCCCGCAACGCGGACGTCTTCGTCCCGGCGCCCGACGGCACGGACGCGGTCTTCTACCGCACCGGCGACGTCGTCACCCGGGACGCCGCCGGCCTGTACTTCCTGGACGGGCGCACCGACTTCCAGATCAAGGTCCGCGGCGTGCGGACCAACCTGCAGGAGGTCGAGAACGTACTCGCCGCCCATCCGGACGTGGCCGAGGCGGCCGTGGTCGCGATCCCGGACGCCGAGGCCGGCTACAAGCTGCACGCGGAAGTCACCCGCGTGCCCGGCACGGAGCTCTCCTCGCTGCGGCTGCGCACCCACAGCGCCAAGAACCTGCCCCGCCACGCCATCCCGTCCTCGCTCACCGTCAGCGACGCACCGCTGCCGCGCACCTCCACGGGGAAACCCGACCGCAACCACATCAAGCACACCCGACAGAAGGGGAAGGCCGCATGAGCGACCTCGTGACCGAGATCCGCACCTACGTCGTCAACGAGTTCCTGGACGGCGAGGACTCCGCCGAACTGACCGCCGAATTCGACCTGATCGAGAGCGGGATCGTCGACAGCCTCGGCCTCGTCCGGGTCATCTCGCACGTCTCCCGGACCTACTCGATACCGGTCGACGACATCCCGATCGTCCCGGACAACTTCCGCTCGATCGCAGCCATCTGCGACGTCATCAGGGGCGCGGTCAAGACCGCCGCCTGACACACCGCTTCACTCCCGCACGGCCGACCCCTCATAAGGAGCACACCATGATCGTACGCAGCACCGACGAGCTCGCCCCCGTCGAGTGGGGCAACGGCACCAGCCACCGCCTTCTCACCGAGGCCGACGGCATGGGCTTCACCGTCTGCGAGACGCTCGTCCGCAAGGGGAGCACCAGCCCCCTGCAGTACGTCAGACACCTTGAGGCCTGCTACTGCACCGGCGGCTCGGGCGAGGTCGTCACCGCCGACGGCACCCGCTACAAGATCACCGCGGGGACCATCTACGCGCTGGACAACCACGACCCGCACTACCTCATCGCCTCGGACGACGAGGACCTGAAGCTCATCTCCGTCTTCAGCCCGGCCCTGCGCGGCGACGAGAAGCACACCATCTCCCCGGACGGCTTCTCCCAGTACTGAGCCGAGTGATCACGGGGTGCCCGCCCCGCTGCGGGCGCCCCGCCATCCCACAAGCCAACCACTCGAAGGCCGACGCCTCCATGATACATGCACAGTCCACGCAACAACACTCCGACGCCGAATCCGATGTGTACTCGCTCGCGGCTCCCTGGTCCGAGCAGCTCAACAGCTCCGTAGCGGACTGGGACGCGCGCGGCGAGTTCCCCTGGGACAAGTGGAAGACCGTCCGGGAGTCCGGCATCCTCGCGGTGCCCTTCGAGGAGCAGTACGGCGGCATGGGCCGCTCCCTGACCGACACCATGCGCGCGCTGGAGGGCCTCGGCCACACCTGCCGCGACGCCGGCCTCAGCTTCTCGACGTCAACGCAGATCGTCAGCGTGGGCGTGCCCCTGCAGGCCTTCGCCAAGCAGGAGCTCAAGGACCGGTTCCTCCCGAGGATCATCTCGGGCGAGCTGGTCACCGCGCACGCCATCACCGAGCCCGACAACGGCTCGGACGCGCTGAACATCTCGACCACCGCGACGCGGGACGGTGACGACTACGTCATCGACGGCGGCAAGATGTTCATCACCAACGCGCCGATCGCCGACCTGTTCCTGCTGTACGTGCGCACCGGCACTCCCGGCCCGTTCGGCCTGAGCGTCTTCCTCGTCGAGCGGGACACCCCCGGCCTGACGGTCGGCGAGCCGCTGGACAAGATGGGCCTGCGGACCTCCCCGCTGAGCGAGGTCACCTTCGACGGGCTGCGGGTGCCCGCGTCGCGCCGCATCGGCCAGGAGGGCGCAGGCTTCCTGATCCTCGACCACGTCATGAAGCGGGAGATCCTCTTCTCCTTCTCCATCACGCTCGGCGAGATGAGCCACCGCCTGGAGCAGGTCCTCGGCTACGCGAAGTCGCGACGCCAGTTCGGCCGGCCGATCGGCGGCTTCCAGGCCGTCTCCCACAAGATCGCCGATATGAAGATCGCCGTGGAGACCGCCCGCAAGTGGCTCACGGACACCGGGGCGAAGGTCGAGGCCGGCGAGGACGCCGCGATCGACATCGCCGCCACGAAGACCGTGGTCAGCGAGGCGAACACGCGGACCGCCCTGGACGCCGTCCAGATCTTCGGCGGCAGGGGCTACCTGACCTCCACCGGCGTCGAGGCGGACCTGCGCAACGCCGTCGCCGGCACCATCTACTCCGGCACCAGCGAAATCCAACGCAACCGCATCGCCTCGCTGATGGGCCTGTGAGCCGGTGCCGAACGAAAGGGCAACCATGAGTGCGATCACCCTGAGCGAGATCGAGCGGCTCACCGCTCCCACCGACTTCCTGGACTACGAGACCGACGCGGTGCAGGCCTTCGTCGACAACGCGGTCAAGGACCGGGGCGCCGACAAGCGGCAGATGGCGACGGAGCTGTACTACGCCGTCCGCGACGAGGTCTTCTACGAGGTGTACGGAGCCGACCTGTCCCGCGAGGGCCTGCGGGCGAGCCGCACCGTCACCACGCAGAAGGGTTTCTGCCTGCACAAGTCGGTGCTGTACGCGGCCGCCTGCCGGGCGGTCGGCATCCCGGCCCGGATCCACTACGGCGACGTGCGCAACCACCTCGCCTCCGACCGGCTGCGCGCGCACATCGGCGGCGACGTCTTCTTCCACGGCCTCAACTCCATCTATCTGGACGGCCGTTGGATCAAGGCCACCCCGGTCTTCAACGCCATCCTGTGCAAGCTCTACGGGATGAAGCCGCTGGAGTTCGACGGCACGGCCGACAGCCTCCACCACCCCTTCGACGACCAGGGCCGCCAGAGCATGGAGTTCCTCGTCGACCACGGCGGCTTCGACGACGTCCCGTACGAGTTCGTGATGGCGAACATGACCCGCAAGCACCCGGGCTTCCTGAACACCGAGGGAACCGGCACCGTGCGCGGCGGCTCACTGGCCGCCGAAGCCGCGCTCTGACCCCTTCCCCCTTCACAGAGGAGTACCGAGATGAGCAGCCCGAAGGCCGAACAGGACGGCTGGGAGGCCCGCGCACGCGTGGGCGTCGTGGTACCCCACGCGGACGTCGGCCCCGAGTCCGAGCTCCAGGCCATGGCCCCGCGCGACGTGTTCATCCACGGCTCGCGCGTCCACTTCGGCGCGATGCGCGCCGGCGGCGAGATGGACCCGAAGATCCCGCACGACCCGGTGCAGGCCTTCGTCGAGCCGCCGCACATCGACAACGCGGTGGAACTGCTGGCCGCGTCGCCGCTCGACGTGATCGCGCTCGGCTTCACCAGCTCCGCGTACGTGCTGGGCGCCGCCGGCGAGAAGGACCTGTTCGACCGGCTCGCCCAGTACACCCGCGGCCTGCCGGTCACCGGCACCACCCGGGCGGCCGTCGCGGGCTTCGCGGCGCTGGGCGCCCGGCGGGTGGCCGTCGTCAACCCGCCGTGGTTCGACGACAAACTGTCCGCCCTCGGCCGCGACTACTTCAGCGAGCAGGGCTTCACGGTCGCCCACCACGGGCCCTGCGGGCTGCCCAGCAACCAGAAGCTGATCACCCCCGAGGCGCTGTCCGAGTGGATCCGCACCACGGTGGCCGACCACAGCCCGGACGCGGTGCTCGTCGCGGGCAACGGCATCCGCGCGGTCGGCGTCATCAACGCCCTGGAGCGGGAGCTGGGGTTCTCGGTGCTCACCGCCAACCAGGTCCTGCTGTGGCACGCCCTGCACCTGGCGGGTGCCGGGCACGTGGCGGGCGAGATCACCGACCGGGGCCGGCTCTTCTCCGTCGCGCCGTCGGACGTCGCGGCATGAGCCTGCTGGCGGCCGACGGGCATGCGGCGCTGTGCCGCACGCCCGAGGGGGACAGTTACCGGATCCCGCTGGTCTGCTGGCGCGACGACGGCAGCGCCGTGTACGGGATGGTCCTGCACCGGGGCTCCTTGCGCCGGGCCGAGCAGGTGCCGGGCTTCCGCCGGTACACCGACGAGCACGCCCCCGGCACGCCGGCCGGTTCGCAGGACGCGCGGGAGAGGCCCGAGCGGTACGCCGACCTGACGGGCTGAGGGGCCTCGCGGGCGCGGGGGTGTGGCCGGGCCAGGAAAGGTGAGCTGCGCGGTCAGCGACCTTCCTACCGGTCGGTCACTACCGTCACCTCACCTGCCCCGCACGGAACGAGCCGTTGGGAGAGCCGCCATGCACTTCCGCAACCCCCCGCGTCCGCCCGCCCCCGCCCACCGCCGCGGTACCGCGCGCCTGCGCGGTACCGCCCTGGCCACGCTGGCCGCCCTGGCCCTCGCGGCCGGGACCCCCGCCGCGGCCGACGCCGCCGACGCCACCGCCGGGACGCCCTCCGCCGGGCGCCCCGGCGACATCGTCGCCAGCGCCCCGTCCGCCTTCCACCCGCTGCCCGGCCAGCCCACGAACACCCGGGCGTGGAGGATCCACTACCGCTCCACCACGGCCGACGGCGCCCCGAACACCGTCTCCGGCACCGTCATCGTGCCTCAGGACGGGCGTACCGGCCCGCGCCCCCTGATCACGTACGCCGTCGGGACGGTGGGCATGGGCGACTCCTGCGCGCCGAGCGGCAACCTCCCGCACGGCACCGCCATGGAGGCCAACCTCATCCAGCAGCTGACGTGGCGGGGCTGGGCCGTGGTCGTCACCGACTACGAGGGCCTGGGCACCCCCGGCGTCCACACCTACACCGTCGGCCCCTCGGCCGGGCACGCCGTCCTCGACGCGGCCCGCGCCGCCCAGCGCCTGCCCGAGGCGGGGCTCTCGCCGACCGGCCCCGTCGGCATCATGGGCTACTCCCAGGGCGGGCAGGCCAGCGGCTGGGCCGCCGAACTGCAGGGCTCGTACGCCCCCGAGCTGCGGGTCAAGGGCACCGTGACCGGGGGCGTGCCGGCCGATCTGCTGGAGGTCGCCGCCTTCAACAACGGCTCCTACGGGGCCGGGCTGATCTTCATGGCGGCGGCCGGGCAGGACGCGGCCTTCCCCGAACTGGACCTGGACTCCTACCTCAATCCCGCGGGCAGGCTGCTGGTCGCGGGGATGAAGGAGAACTGCGTCGCGGTCGACGCCGTCGCCGGCGCCTTCAAGCGGATATCCGACCTGACCACGCGCGACCCGCTCGCCCAGCCCGACTGGCGGGCCCGGCTGAACCAGAGCCGGCTCGGCGGCACGGCGCCGGCCGCGCCGGTGTTCCAGTACCACGCGCTCGCCGACGAGCTGATCCCGTACGCGGTGGGCCGCGAGCTGCGCTCCGACTGGTGCGCCCGGGGGGCGAACGTCGAGTTCGACACCGTCTGGATCGGGGAGCACGTCAGCGGCGTGATCACCCAGGCCTCGGCGGCCGGCGCCTGGCTGGCGGACCGCTTCGCGAACCGTCCGGCCCGCCCCAACTGCTGAGGGCCGCCCCGCCCCCCGCGCCCCTCCTGCCCCGCCCCTCCTGCCCCGCCCGGCTCAGTCCCCGGCGGGGCAGGACCGTGTGCCGCCGGGGAGCCGGCCGTCGAGCAGGAAGCCGTGCACGTACCCCTGGACGCAGGGCGAGGAGTCGTACCCCGTGTGCCCGTCGCCCTTGTAGTCGAGGACCACCGCCGAACCGAGGCGCTCGGCCGTCTCCTCCGTCCACTCGTACGGGGTCGCCGGGTCGCCCCGGGTCCCGACGAGCAGCATGCGCGGGGCGCCCGGCCGGTCGATGTTGCGGATGAAGTCGGTACCGGCCGGGCGGCCGTAGCAGGAGAGCACCGTCATCAGCTGGTACGGCCCGAAGACCTTCGAGGCCTTGGCGAACTCGGCCGAGCGGTCGGTCACCTCCTTCTCGACGGCCGCCGGGTCGGCGTCGGCGTTCGACCGGTCCGGGTCGTCCGCGCAGTTCACGGCGACCAGGGCGGCGTCGCCGTTGTCGGGGGGCACGGCCGGGCCCTCGTCCGGCCCGCCGTCGTCGTCGTCATCGGGCGGGGGCTGTGCCGGGCCGCCCAGCTGGAGCAGTCCCACCGGGTCGCGGTCCCGCTCGGCTGTCGCCAGTGCGTCGGCGAGGTCGGGCCACATCGTCTTGGAGTACAGGGCGGCGCCGATGGCGGCGACGGCGTCCTGGCCCGTCATGTAGGAGCCGTCTCCCCCGACCAGCGGCTCCTCGTCGAGCCGCGTCACGAGGTCGGCCACCTTCTCCTTGGCGGTGCGGGTGTTGGTCCCGTAGACGCAGTCGTGCCGGCGGGCGCACCAGGACAGGAAGTGGTCGAGGGCCCGCTGCTGGCCGCGCGCCGAGGCCAGGGCCTGCTCGGCCAGCGGTTCGCTGAGGGTGTCGACCCCGTCCAGGACCATCCGGCCGGTGCTCCGGGGGAACTGCGCGGCGTACACGGCGCCGAGCCGCGTCCCGTAGGAGAAGCCCAGGAAGTTGAGCTTCCGGTCGCCGAGGACCCTCCTGATCACGTCCATGTCGCGGGCGGCGTGGACGGTCCCGATGTACGGGAGGACCGGACCGGAGGCGAGCTCGCAGCGCCGCGCCACCGCCCGCAGGACGGCCAGCTGGGCAGCGGCGTCGCCGACCGCCTCGTCCTGCACCCCCTGGGATCCCGCGCAGGAGACGGGCTCGCTGCGGCCGACCCCCCGGGGGTCGAAGGCGACGAGGTCGTACCGTTCGCCGAGGTCGGCGAAGGCGTCGGGGTCGGCGGCGAGGCCGGCGACGCCCGGGGAGCCGGGGCCGCCGAAGTTCAGCAGGAGGGAGCCGATGCGCTTCTCCCGGTCGGTGGCCGGGATGCGGGCCACCGCGATCCGGACCGTGCCCCGGGCCGGCCGGTCGCGGTCGAGCGGCACGCTGACCGTGGCGCACCGCATCACGGCGGGCGCCTCCCGTTCGGGGCACTTCCCCCACTGGACGCGCTGGGCGTGGAACCTCTCCAGGGGGTCGGCGGGCGAGGGCGCGGCCGTCCGGGCGGGGCCCGCGACGGAAGGCGGCGCGCTCAGTGGACCGGCGCCCGGAACGGCGCCCGGAGCGGCGCCGAGCCCTGCCACGAGCAGCACGCAGGCCGCGGCGGCCGCCCCCGGACGGGAGCGCGGGCGTATGCGGCAACGGGGCACTGCGCCCTCCTCGGACAGCCCCCCGGACCAGTCAGCCCACCATAAGCGGGCCCCGCGGGCCCCGCGCGCCCAGCGGCCGCGGCCGCGGGGGCCCGACCGGGCCCGTACTCCGGTGCCCGGCCGCCGGGGTACGGGGCGCCGAGGTACGGCCGCCGGGGTGCGTGCGCCGGCTCAGGCCCCGGACTCGCGCGGTCCCCGGTACAGCGCGTCGATCACGTCCCCGTAGTCCCGTGCGATGGCGCCCCGCCGCAGCTTGAGGGAGGGGGTCAGGTGGCCGCGCTCCTGCGTGAAGTCGCCGGGCAGCACGGTGAAGCGGCGGATCGACTCCGGCCGGGACACCAGCCGGTTCGCCTCGTCCACCGCGCGCTGGAGTTCCGCCCGCAGCTCCTCGTCCCGCACGAGCTCCCTGATCGGCACGCCCTGCTTCCTGCGCATCTGCCGCCAGTGCGCCAGCCCGTCCGGTTCCAGGGTGATGAGCGCGGTGACGTACGGCCGGTTGTCGCCGACCACCATGCACTGGCCGACCAGCGGATGGGCCCGCAGCCAGTCCTCCAGCGGGGCGGGGGCCACGTTCTTGCCGCCCGAGGTGATGATCAGGTCCTTCTTCCGCCCGGTGATGGTCAGGTACCCGTCGGCGTCGAGCTCCCCGATGTCGCCGGTCGGCAGCCAGCTCCCGGGCGGGACGGCGTGCCCGGTGTTCCAGTACCCGGCGAACACGTGCCGCCCGCCCAGCAGCACCTCGCCGTCGTCGGCGATGCGCACGGCCGTGCCCGGCAGCGGCCACCCCACCGTGCCCAGCCGGGGGCTCAGCGGCGGGGTCACGGTGCTCGCGCCGGTCGTCTCCGTCAGGCCGTAGCCCTCGAAGACCTCGATGCCGGCGCCGGTGTAGAAGGCGGCGAGCCGCCGGCCCAGGGGGGAGCCGCCGCTCAGGACGTACCGCACCCGGCCGCCGAGGGCGGCCCGGATCCGCCGGTAGACGAGCGGGTCGTACAGGGCGCGGGCGGCGCGCAGTCCGAGCCCGGGGCGCTTGCCGGGCGGGGTCTCGGCGAAGCGGCGCGCGATCCTGGCGGCGCGGTCGAAGGAGGAGGCCCGCCCCATCCGCTCGGCCGTGGCCCGGGCGGTGTTGTAGACCTTCTCCAGGACATAGGGGATGGCGAGGAGGAAGGTCGGCCGGAATCCGGCCAGGTCGGCGAGCAGGTCCTCGGTACTGATGCTGGGCGCGTGCCCGAGCTTGACGCGGGCCCGCAGGCAGCCGACGGCCACCATCCGTCCGAAGACGTGGCTGAGCGGCAGGAACAGCAGGGTCGAGGCGGGGTCCTCGCTGACCGACTTGAAGACCGGGTGGAGCAGTTCCACCGAGTTGTCCACCTCGGCGAAGAAGTTGGCGTGGGTGATCACGCAGCCCTTGGGCTGCCCGGTGGTGCCCGAGGTGTAGATGATCGTCGCGACGGACTCCGGCGTACGGGCCGCCCGCCGCCCGTGCACCACGGCGTCGGGCAGCCGCTCACCGGCCTTGACCAGCCGGGCCACCGCGCCCGTGTCGAACTCCCACAGGTGCGTCAGCCAGGGCAGGGCGGCCCGGTCGGCGCTGATCAGACGGGCCTGCGCGGTGTCCTCGACGGCGCAGGCCACGGCGCCGGAGTCCTGGATGATCCAGCGTGCCTGGACGGCGGAGGAGGTGGGGTAGATCGGTACGGTCACCAGGCCGGCGGCCCATCCCGCGAAGTCGAGCAGGGTCCACTCGTACGTCGTGCGGGCCATGATGGCGAGCCGGTCGCCCTCGCGCAGCCCCTCGGCGATGAGCCCCTTGGCGACGGCGATCACCTCGGCCGCGAACTCGGCAGCCGAGACGTCGCGCCAGGTCCCGTCCCGCTGCTTGCGCGCGAGCACCGGGTCACGGGGGGCCTCCCGGGCGTTGTCGAAGGGGATGTCCCCGAGCGATCCGTGCGCCTGCACCGGCGCCAGTGGGGGCACCCGCACCTCGCGCACCACCCCGTCGATGACGGTCTTGGCGGGCTCGACGGGTCTGACCAGGCTGAGGGGGGCGTCCACGGTGCGGTCTCCTCGGCTCGACACGGGGGTTACCGCCGGTAATCTACGCAGCGGTAACCGCCTCGGCCACCCCCTGTGAGCCCTTCTTCACGGACGCTCCACGCCACCGCCCCACGTCGCGGCACGTCGCGGCACGGAGCGGGTACGCCGCAGCCCCCGCCCGGACGGGGGCGGGGGCTGCGACGAGTGCGGCGACGGGATCAGACGGCGACGGGGGCCGGCTCCGGCGTGGCGGCCGGGGCCGGGGCCGGGGCGGGGTCCGGCTCGTCCAGCGCGGAGGCGGAGGCCGAGGCGTAGGCCTCCTTGTCCAGGATTCCCTCGCGGGCCGAGACGATGACCGGGACCAGCGCCTGGCCGGCCACGTTGGTGGCGGTGCGCATCATGTCCAGGATCGGGTCGATCGCCATCAGCAGGCCGACGCCCGCCAGCGGCAGGCCCAGCGTGGAGAGGGTCAGCGTCAGCATGACCGTCGCGCCGGTCAGACCGGCCGTGGCGGCGGAGCCGACCACCGAGACGAAGGCGATGAGCAGGTAGTCCTGGATGCCGAGCTGCACGTCGAAGATCTGCGCGATGAAGATCGCGGCGAGCGCCGGGTAGATCGCGGCGCAGCCGTCCATCTTGGTCGTGGCGCCGAAGGGGACCGCGAAGGACGCGTACTCCTTCGGGACGCCGAGGCGCTCGGTGACCTTCTGGGTGACCGGCATCGTGCCGACCGAGGAACGGGAGACGAAGGCCAGCTGGATGGCCGGCCAGGCGCCCTTGAAGAACTGGACCGGGCTGACCTTGGCGACCGTCGCGAGCAGCAGCGGGTAGACGCCGAACATCACCAGGGCGCAGCCGATGTACACGTCGGCGGTGAAGGTGGCGTACTTGCCGATCAGTTCCCAGCCGTACGTGGCGATGGCGGTGCCGATGAGGCCGATGGTGCCGATCGGGGCGAGGCGGATGACCCACCACAGTGCCTTCTGCAGCAGCTCCAGCACGGACTCGGCGAGGTCGAGGACCGGCTTCGCCTTGCTGCCCAGCTGGAGGGCCGCGATACCGGCGACGACGGCGAGGAAGACGATCTGGAGGACCTTCAGCTCGGTGAAGGGCGTGACGATGTCGGTGGGCACGATCCCGGTGAGGAAGTCGATCCACGAGCCGGTGCGCTTCGGCTCCTTGCCGTCCGCGGCGGTCAGCCCGGTGCCCGCGCCGGGGTCGGTGAGGAGGCCGATGGCGATACCGATGGCGACGGCGATCAGCGAGGTGATCATGAACCAGAGCAGCGTGCGGGAGGCGAGCCGCGCGGCGTTGTTCACCTTCCGCAGGTTGGTGATGGACACCAGGATCGCGAAGAACACGAGCGGGGCGATGGCCAGCTTGAGCAGCTGGACGAAGATGTCCCCGACCTTCTCCAGGGTGGTGCCGAGCCAGCTGATGTCCTGGCTGCGGGCTATCCAGCCGAAGAGCACGCCGAGCACGAGGCCGGCGATGATCTGGGCCCAGAAGGGGAATTTGAACGAGGCCCTGGCGGGGGCCTGGGGGGTCGCGGACACGGACACTCTCCGGTGGGGACGCACTGAGGACAGGCGGGGGCGTTTCGGGGGCGGTGCGGATGCGGTGCGGCAGCCGGAAAAGGGCCGGCCGGGGCCGCTGCCGGGTCGAGCCGAGGGCTCAGCGACAACAGCAACAGGCCGCGGACGCGCGGCGGCAGAGGTCGACGCACAGGCACGCCACGAGCGGAACGCTCGTGGTCCTCGTGTGGGCGGCTGTGGTCGACATGTTGAACACGCTAACACTTTCCCTTTGAGAATCTCAAAGGGGGACTTTGAGACAGCGGTGCGCAGCTCTCCGCATCCGCGCGGAAAACACGAACGCCCCAGCGCGTGACGGGTGATGGCGTACCCGGCGCTGGAGCGGTTCGGTGTGTTCGGTGTGTTCGGTGCGGTGCGGTGCGGTGCGGTGCGGTGTGTTCGGCGCTGCTCGGTGGTCTGCGGTCGGTGGCCGGCGCCCGGCGGGGCCGCCGCGCCCGGCGGCGGGCCCGGTGTGACGAAGCCGACCGGCCCCGGGAGCTACGAGCCGACGCGCGCGGCGTCGTCGGCCCGGTCCTCCTGGCCGCGGTTCTCCGCGAGCTTCTGCTTCGCGCCCGCGACGCGTCCGGAGATCTGCTCGGACATCTCGTCGCGCTGCTTGCGCAGGAGGACGAAGGAGAGCGGCGCGGAGAGGACGAGGGCGAGCAGCACGACCCACGCGGGGTTGGCGTCGCCGAGCCCGGAGGGCACCCATCCCAGGCGGACGAGGCCCGCCACCACGGCGAGGCACCCGACGAAGATGCCCAGGCGCATCGCGGTGTAGCGGATCGTGGCGCTCGGCTTGCGGGACACGGTGACCCCTTCTCTCTCGTCGTGGTCGCGTTCGCTTACGCGACCGCGGTCGTCCGGCGGCACGTGCCCGTGCCATGCCGTCCAGTGAAGCACGGCGGACCCGCCCGCAGCGCCGCCGGGGTCGTCCGCCCCAACCACGGCACTGGTGGAGTGGCAGCAGCATCGCGATGTCGTCGCGATCGTCGCCCGGGGCCACGCGGATCGCGTCAGACGCGCATCGCCTGCGGGGTCTCGCGGAGGTCGGCGACCGGGCCGGGGTACTCGCGGATGATCTCGTAGCGCGTGTTGCGCTCGACCGGGCGGAAGCCCGCCTCGCGGATCAGCTCCAGCAGGTCCTCGCGGCCCAGCTTGTTCGGGGTGCCGTAGTTGTCCGCATCGTGCGTGATCTTGTACTCGACGACCGAGCCGTCCATGTCGTCCGCGCCGTGCTGAAGCGCGAGCTGGGCGGTCTGCACTCCGTGCATCACCCAGAAGACCTTCACGTGCGGCACGTTGTCGAACAGCAGCCGCGAGACCGCGAAGGTCTTGAGCGCCTCGGCGCCGGTGGCCATCGACGTCCGCGCCTGGAGCCTGTTGCGCACCTTGCCGTCCTGCATGTCCACGAAGTCGTGCTGGTAGCGCAGCGGGATGAAGACCTGGAAGCCGCCGGTCTCGTCCTGGAGCTCCCGCAGCCGCAGCACGTGGTCCACGCGGTGGCGCGGCTCCTCGATGTGCCCGTACAGCATGGTCGCCGGCGTCTTGAGCCCCTTGGAGTGCGCGAGGCGGTGGATGCGCGACCAGTCCTCCCAGTGGGTGCGGTGGTCGACGATGTGCTGGCGGACCTCCCAGTCGAAGATCTCCGCGCCGCCGCCGGTCAGCGACTCCAGGCCGGCCTCGATCAGCTCGTCCAGGATGTCGGAGGCCGACATGCCGGAGATCGTCTCGAAGTGGTGGATCTCGGTCGCCGTGAAGGCCTTGAGCGAGACGTTCGGCAGCGCCTTCTTCAACTCGGAGAGCGAGCGCGGGTAGTAGCGCCACGGCAGGTTGGGGTGCAGGCCGTTGACGATGTGCAGCTCGGTGAGGTTCTCGTTCTCCATGGCCTTCGCCAGGCGCACGGCCTCCTCGATGCGCATCGTGTACGCGTCCTTCTCGCCCGGCTTGCGCTGGAACGAGCAGTAGGCGCACGACGCGGTGCACACGTTCGTCATATTGAGGTGGCGGTTGACGTTGAAGTGGACCACGTCACCGTTCTTGCGCGTACGGACCTCGTGGGCGAGCCCGCCGAGCCAGGCCAGGTCGTCGGACTCGTAGAGGGCGATGCCGTCCTCCCGGGTCAGCCGCTCGCCGGAACGGACCTTCTCCTCCAGCGCACGCTTGAGCCCAGCGTCCATTGCGCCTCGCCCGCCTTCCTCTATGAGTCCTGTCGTACTGCCTGCAACCGCCACCAACCGTACTCTCAGCCCTCCTCGGGCAGTTCCCCGACCCGGTTCTCCCACTTCGTGGAGAGCACGATGGTGGTGCGGGTGCGCGAGACGCCCTTGGTGCCCGAGAGCCTGCGGATGATCTTCTCCAGGCCGTCCACGTCGTTGGCGCGGACCTTCAGCATGAAGGAGTCGTCCCCCGCGATGAACCAGCAGTCCTCGATCTCCGCGAGGTCGCGCAGGCGCCGGGCCACATCCTCGTGGTCCGCGGCGTCGGAGAGGGAGATGCCGATCAGCGCGGTGACGCCGAGGCCCAGGGAGGCCGCGTCGACGGTCGCGCGGTAGCCGGTGATGACCCCGGCCGTCTCCAGGCGGTTGATGCGGTCGGTGACGCTGGGGCCGGAGAGGCCCACGAGACGGCCCAGCTCCGCATACGAGGCACGCCCGTTCTCCCGGAGTGCCTGGATGAGCTGCCTGTCCACCGTGTCCATTACGTGGAGCCTTCCATTATTCGGCGATTCTGCAAGTCTAGGTATAGAATCTAAGGCACACAGGGTCAACACCCTGTGAATCTTTCAACAGATCAATGACGATCTTCAGGAGTGGTTCACCGTGTACACGATCGAGATGGCCTACGCGCACATGCGACAGCTCCAGGAGCTGGCCAACCGATCCCGTGCCCACCAGCCCGCCGCCGCGCAGCGCGTCGACCGGACCCGCAAGCCGCGCACCGCCAAGTAGGCCTAGTCACCGGCGCTTGCCCCCCGGGGAGGCCGGGAGCCCGCGGGCTCCTCCTCCCGGGCGGCTCCGCCGAGCCGGCCGTCCCAGCGGCGGTACAGCCGGTGCGGCACCCCTGCCGCGTCCAGCACCCGCCCCGCGACGAAGTCCACCAGATCCTGGATGTGCGTCGCACCCGAGTAGAACGCCGGAGAGGCGGGCAGCACGACCGCGCCCGCCTCGTCCAGCGCCACCAGGTGCCGCAGCGTCTGTCCGTTCAGCGGGGTCTCCCGCACCGCGACCACCAGCCGGCGCCGCTCCTTGAGCGTCACGCTCGCCACGCGCTGGAGCAGGTCCTTCGACAACCCGAGCGCCACACCCGCCACGCAGGCCGTGGACGCCGGCACGATCAGCATCCCCTGGACGGGGTACGAGCCCGAGCTCGGGCCGGCCGCCAGGTCCCCGGCGCCCCAGTACCGGATGTCGGCGCCGTCCGTCGCACCGGGGAACGCCCCCGGCTTCCCGTCGGCGCCGCGCGCCAGCCACTGCGTCAGATCGTCACGCCAGTGCGCGTCCCGGAAGGCGATCCCGGTCTCGTCCAGCAGGGTCAGCCGCGACGCCCGGCTGACCACCAGGTCGACGCTCTCCCCCGCCGCGAGCAGCCCGCGGAGCACGGCCGCCGCGTAGGGGGTCCCGGACGCCCCGGAGACCCCGACCACCCACGGGGTGCGCTTGCGCTCAGTCATACCTCCGAGACTATCCGGCCACCCCGGGCGGGCACTCGGTAAGGTCTCCGCACGTTCCCGGGCTGCGCCCGCCCCTTACGGCGTGAGGCCGCGCAGCGCGAGGTCCAGGACGGCGCAGACGAAGAGGGCGATGCCGATGAAGCCGTTCACCGTGAAGAACGCGCGGTTCAGGCGGGACAGGTCGTGCGGTGTGACGATCGTGTGCTCGTAGACGAAGGCCGCGGCGACGATCAGCAGGCCGCACCAGAACGGCGCGCCCGCGCCGGTGGCCACGGCGTACCAGGCCAGCAGGGCCGTGGTCACGACGTGCGCGCCGCGAGCGCCCCAGAGCGCGGCCGCGACCCCGAAGCGGGCCGGCACGGACTTGACGCCCTCGGCGCGGTCCGCGGCGACGTCCTGGCTGGCGAAGATCAGGTCGAAGCCGCCGATCCAGACGCCCACGGCCAGGCCCAGGATGACCGCGTCCCAGGACCACGAGCCGGTGACGGCCAGCCAGGCCCCGATCGGCCCTATGGCCTGGGCGAGCCCGAGGATGGCGTGCGGGAAGTTCGTGAACCGCTTGCCGTACGGGTAGACCACCATCGGGACCACGGCGAGGGGCGCCAGCATCAGGCAGAGCGGGTTCAGCAGCGCCGCCGAGCCGAGGAAGACGGCGAGCGCGATCCCGGCCCCGGTCCAGGCCGAGCGTACGGAGACCGCGCCGGTGACGAGCTCGCGGCCGGCGGTGCGCGGATTGCGGGAGTCGATCTCCCGGTCGATGATCCGGTTCGCGGCCATCGCGAAGGTCCGCAGGCCCACCATGCAGACGGTGACCAGCAGCAGCGTGCCCCAGTGCACGCTCCGGTCGAGCCGGAACATGGCGGTCAGGGCGGCGATGTAGGCGAAGGGCAGCGCGAAGACCGAGTGCTCGATCATCACGAGCCGCAGGAAGGCCTTGACCCTGCCGGTGGCCTGCGGCGCCGGGCCGGGTCCGAGCACGCCGTCGGCGGTGGTCATCATGCGAGGCTCCTGCGGAACTCTTCGAGGTCGGCCAGCAGCGCGGCGGCGGGCACCGGCCCCGTCTCCAGGGTCCGCGGCGCGCCCTCCTGGCCCTCGGGCGGGGTGACGCGGGCCGTGAACTCCCAGGCGTCCGCCACCGGGCGGGCGTCCAGGCGCAGTACGTCGCCGGCCTCGGCCGTGAACGGTTCGGCCGCGGCGAGGGCGGCCGCGAGGCGCTCCGCGAAGTCCTCCGCCTCGGCGTCCCGCAGGCCCGGCAGTTCGAAGCCGTCGCCGCCGCCGTCCTCCTGGTCCAGCATCAGCGCCCAGACGTCGCCGGGGCCCGCGAACTCCTCGGGGGAGACGCCCGCCTGCTCGGCGGCCCGGCGGACGCCGGGGTCCGCCGGGTCCAGCTCCGGGCGGACCAGGGCCACGTACGTGGCGTCGCCGCCGATGAAGAGGGCCGGGCCCCCGACCGCGGGGCTCACAGTCCGTACTCCTTCCAGCGGCTGTCGACCAGGGCCGCCGTGGCCGGGTCGGACTCGACCATGTCGGGCCAGCCGCCGTCGCGGGTGTAGCCCTCCTCGGGGAGCTTCTTCGTGGCGTCGATACCGGCCTTGCCGCCCCAGAACTGCTGGTACGAGGCGTGGTCCAGGTGGTCGACGGGTCCCTCGACGACCGTGAGGTCGCGGGAGTAGTCCGTGTTGCCCAGGGCCCGCCAGGCCACTTCGTGCAGGTCGTGCACGTCGCAGTCGGCGTCCACGACGATGATCAGCTTGGTCAGCGACATCATGTGCGCGCCCCAGACGGCGTGCATGACCTTCTGCGCGTGCTTCGGGTACTTCTTGTCGATCGAGACGATCGCGCAGTTGTGGAAGCCGCCCGACTCCGGAAGGTGGTAGTCCACGATGTCCGGAACGATGATCTTGAGGAGGGGGAGGAAGAAGCGCTCCGTCGCGCGGCCCAGCGGCCCGTCCTCCGTCGGCGGCCGGCCGACGACGATCGACTGGAGCAGCGGGCGCTTGCGCATGGTCACGCAGTCGATCCGCAGCGCGGGGAACGGCTCCTGCGGCGTGTAGAAGCCGGTGTGGTCGCCGAACGGGCCCTCGGGAAGCATCTCCCCGGGCTCCAGCCAGCCCTCGATCACGACCTCCGCGTTGGCCGGGACCTGGAGCGGCACGGTCTTGCAGTCGACCATCTCGATCCGCTTGCCCGCGACGAACCCGGCGAAGAGGTACTCGTCGATGTCCCCCGGCAGCGGCGCGGTGGACGCGTACGTCACGGCGGGCGGGCAGCCGAAGGCGATGGCGACCGGCAGCCGCTCGCCGCGCTTGGCGGCGACGGCGTAGTGGTTGCGGCTGTCCTTGTGGATCTGCCAGTGCATGCCGATGGTGCGCTTGTCGTGGCGCTGGAGGCGGTAGAGGCCGAGGTTGCGGACACCGGTCTCGGGGTGCTTGGTGTGGGTCAGCCCGAGGTTGAAGAAGGAGCCGCCGTCCTGAGGCCAGGTGAACAGGGCCGGCAGCTGGTCGAGGTCGACGTCGTCGCCGGTGAGCACGACCTCCTGGACGGGGGCGTCGCCCTTGATCTTCTTCGGCGGCACGTGGACCATCGAGCCGAGCTTGCCGAAGGCCTCGCGGACGCCGATGAAGCCCTGCGGCAGCTCGGGCTTGAGCAGGCCGCCGATCTTCTCGCTGATCTCGGCGTACGACTTCAGGCCGAGGGCCTTGAGGAGGCGGCGGTCGGTCCCGAAGACGTTCATGGCCAGCGGCATCGCCGAGCCCTTGACGTTCTCGAAGAGCAGCGCGGGCCCGCCGGCCTTGTTCACTCTGTCGACGATCTCCCCGATCTCCAGATACGGGTCGACTTCGGCCTTGATGCGCTTGAGGTCGCCCTCCCGCTCCAGAGCCCGGAGCAGCGAGCGGAGATCGTCGTAAGCCATTGGGCCAGTATCCGTCACCTACTACCCTGGAAGCGTCACCGGGGCCCGCCGCGGGCCCGCCGCCACTGCCTGGGAGTCGTCCCGCACCGTGCTGCGCTATCTGCCGTTCCTGCTGCTCCTCGCGCTGACCGTCTACGCGTTCATCGACTGCCTGAACACGCCCGAGGAGGAGGTCAAGCACCTGCCCAAGGCGGCCTGGGTGTTCATCATCCTGCTGTTCTCCATCGTCGGCCCCGTGGTGTGGCTGGCCGCGGGCAGGAAGCGGGGCTCGGCCGGCGCCGGCGGTCTCGGCGGCGGCGGCCGGGCGCGCCGCACCCGGTGGGTGGCCCCCGACGACAACCCGGAGTTCCTGAAGTCGCTGCGCGACGACCGCGACGACCGCGACGACCGCGAGCGGCGGGAGACCCGCAAGCACCGCGACGCCGCCGCCCAGGACGGCACGGCCCCGGACGCCGCGGCCCCGGACGGCGGCGCGGACGGCGCCCCGGGCCCGGACCGCGGCGATGACGACGACGACGGTGACACCGGCAAGGACGGCACCGCGGGCAAGGACAAGGACGGCCCGGCCTGAGCGGCGGCGCGGCCCGAGGCGGCGGGGTCGGACTTCCCCGCCGCCCCCGCCGCCGTCTCGCGGGCGGGGGCGTGGGGGGTGGGGCGGGTCAGACGCCGGCGTACGAGTGCTTGCCGCTGAGCAGGATGTTCACGCCGTAGTAGTTCCAGATCCAGCAGGCGAAGGCGAAGAGCGCGAGGTACGCGGCCTTGCGGCCCTTCCAGCCGGCCGTGGCGCGGGCGTGCAGGTAGCAGGCGTACGCCACCCAGGTCACGAACGACCAGACCTCCTTGGGGTCCCAGCCCCAGTAGCGGCCCCAGGCGTCGCCCGCCCAGATCGCGCCCGCGATGATCGTGAAGGTCCACAGCGGGAAGACGGCGGCGTTGATGCGGTACGAGAACTTGTCGAGCGAGGCCGCCGAGGGGAGCCGCTCCATCACGGAGGACCGGAAGCGTCCCGGCACCCGGCCCGCCTCAAGGTGGCTCTCGTAACCGTCCCGCAGGAGGTAGAGGACCGCGCCGGCCGCGCCGATGTAGAAGACCGCGCCGCAGAAGATCGCGGTGGAGACGTGGATCCACAGCCAGTACGACTGCAGGGCCGGCACCAGCTGGTCGCTGTCGGTGTACAGCCAGGTCACCGCGATGCCGAGGTCCAGTAGGACGGTGGTGACCAGGATCAGGCCGAGCCAGCGGACGTTCTTCTTCAACGCCAGCAGCACCAGGTACGCGCCGACGGCCACCGTGGAGAAGGTGATCGAGAACTCGTACATGTTGCCCCAGGGGGCCCGCTGCACCGACATCGCGCGGGCGACGACACCGGCCGCCTCCACCAGGAAGGCGAGCGCGGTGAGGGAGACCGCGATCCGCCCGTACAGGTCGCCCTGCGCGTCACCGCCCGCGGCGCCCGGACCGTCCGGCACGTCGCGCGTGCCGGCGGCGGAGCGGGTGACGACCTTCGGCTTGTCGAGGACCGCGGTGGCCCCGGCCTTGCCGCGCACCTGCACGGCGGGCGCGGCGGGGCCGGCCTTGCGGGGCGTCAGCGCGGCGGCCGTACGGGCCACCTTGCTGCGGCTGCCGAAGGTCCACTCCGCGATGTGCGCGAAGAAGGCGAGCGTGTAGACCGCCATCGACGAATAGACCAGGTAGTTGCTGATCTCGGCCAGATTCTCGTTGGCTGCGGCTGCGAGCGGCGTCATCCGCGCTCTCCTTCAAGGGTTTCTTCGACGGGATCGGCCGCCTCGGGTGCGGCGGGGGGTGCGGGTGCGGCGGGCGCTGTCGGCGCCCGGTCGTGCAGCGCGGCGGCGAGCTGCGCCAGCTCCTCGGGGAGCTTGGCGGACTCGCTGCGGCCGAGGCCCGCCATCTCGACGACGGTCACGCCGTCCTTGCCGGCCACCGCGCGGACCCAGATCCGGCGGCGCTGGATGAACAGGGAGCCGGCCAGGCCCGCGATGGCCGCGATCGCGCCGGCCAGGGCGAGCCCGCTGCCGGGCTGGTGGGTGATGGAGAAGGTGGCCCAGCGCTCGATGCCCTCGAACTTCACGGTGCCCGCACCGTCCGGCAGGGTCATCGTCTCGCCGACGAGGAGGCGCTGCTTGAACAGCTGCCCGTCCGCGCCCTTGAACTCCTGCAGCTTGGAGGTGTTCAGCTGGTACACGTTCTGCGGCAGGCCCGAATCGACGCGCAGGTCTCCGTGGTAGGCGCTGAGCGCGAGCACGGGGAAGTCCAGCGCGGGGAACTGCGACAGCATCGTGCCGTGGCCCTCGCCGGCGAAGGTCGGCACGAACATGGCGTTGAAGCCGAGCTGCTCCTTGTCGCCGTTCTTGTTGCGGTAGCCGTCCGGGACCTTGACGGCGCCCGAGGAGCTCAGGTTCGCGTCGAAGGGAAGCATCGGCACGGCGTCGCGGTAGATCACCTTGCCCGCCGGGTCGGTCACCGAGATGACCGGCGCGTAGCCGTGCCCGAGGAGGTAGATCTTGGACCCGTCGACCGGGAGCGGCTTGTTGACCTCGATCTCGGTCTTGCGGGGCGCACCGTGCGCGCCCTCGCTGAGGGTCACGTACGCCTTGAAGTCGCGCGGCGTGCCCCGCTGCGGGCCGGTCTGCTCGTAGGTGGCGTCGAACTTGTCCAGCGTGAAGGAGAAGGGCGGCAGGTCGTCGGGGTCGAAGAAGCTGCCGTACTTGAAGTCGTCGTACTGGGTGAGGGTGTTCGAGAAGCCCTGGCCGCGCAGGACGAGCTTGCCGCCCTCGGACTTGAGGAGCTGCCCCCAGGCGAAGGCCACCAGCATCACGATCAAGGCGATGTGGAAGGCCAGGTTGCCGGCCTCGCGCAGGTACCCCTTCTCGGCGGCGACGGAGTCCGCGCCCGCCTCGATGCGGAAGCGGCGGCCGCCGAGGAGGGTGCGGGCGTACGCGCGGACCTCGTCCGGGGTCCGCTCCGTGCGCCAGGTCGTGTACGCGGGCAGCCGGTCCAGGCGCCTGGGGGCGGCCGGCGGGCGGCCGGTGAGCTGGCCGACGAACTGCCAGGTACGCGGGACGATGCAGCCGATCAGCGACACGAACAGCAGGATGTAGATCGCGGAGAACCACACGGAGCTGTAGACGTCGAAGAGCTGGAGCTTCTCTGCGGCCGGCACCCAGAACTCGTGCGTGCGCTTCCACTGCGCGACCTTCATCTCGTCGACCTGGGTCTGCGGGACCAGGGATCCCGGGATGGCGCCCAGGGAGAGCAGGAACAGCAGGATCAGTGCCACGCGCATGGAGGTGAGCTGGCGCCAGAACCAGCGGGCCCAGCCGATCACGCCGATGCCGACGGCCGGCCCCGAGGGGCCGTCCTCCAGCGGTGCGGTGGAGAGCTGGGCGCCGGCGGCGCCGAGGGCGGGCTCGGTGCCGTCCTCGGAGGGTCCGGCGGGTGCGGTCGCCTTGTCGGTCGTACTCATGTGCTCAAAGTCCTCAGATTCCCACCGTGACGCCTTGGGTCCAGCTCTGCATGTCGCTGACGATGCCGGCCCACAGTCCTGTGACGAGCAGCAGGCCGGTCAGGACCAGCATGCCGCCCCCGATGCGCATGACCCACGCGTAGTGCCTCTTCACCCAGGCGAACGCGCCGAGCGCCTTGCGGAAGGCGAGGGCCGCGAGGATGAACGGCACGCCGAGGCCGAGGCAGTAGGCCACGGTCAGCAGCGCGCCGCGGCCCGCGCTCGCCTGGTCGAGGGAGAGGGTGGTCACCGCGGCGAGGGTGGGCCCCATGCAGGGCGTCCAGCCGACACCGAAGAGCGCCCCGAGCACGGGCGCGCCGATCAGGCCCGCCGTCGGCTTCCGGTGGAAGCGGAACTCCCGCATCGTCAGACCCGGGATCGCCCCCATGAAGAAGAGGCCGAGGAGGATCACCAGGCCGCCGAGGACCCGGGATATGACCGGCATGTTGTCCTGGAGGACGTCCCCGAAGTAGCCGAAGAGCGCGCCGGTGGAGACGAAGACGGCGGTGAAGCCGGCGATGAACAGGCTCGCTCCGGCCAGCATCCGCCCGCGCCGGGCCTCGGCGAGGTCGGCGCCGCTGACGCCGGTCACGTAGGAGAGGTAGCCGGGGACCAGGGGGAGCACGCAGGGCGAGAAGAAGGAGACCAGGCCGGCGAGGACCGAGATGGGCAGCGCCAGCAGCAGCGCCCCGTTCAGGACGGTGGTGTTCACCCCGGTGGGCTCGGCGGCGAGGAGGAGGCCGGTGACCACCGGGTCACTTCTCCGCGAGGATCGGGTCGATCATCGAGCGCAGCTGCTCCTCGCTGATGGCGACCAGGACGCGCGCGGCGATCCGGCCGTCCTTGTCGAGGATGATCGTGGAGGGGATGGCCTTGGGGTTGAGGGTGCCCTTGGGGAAGCGGAGCATCAGCTTGCCGTCCGGGTCGTAGAGGCTCGGGTAGGCGATCCCGTAGCTCTGCTCGAAGGAGACGGCGTTCTGCCTGCTGTTGTCACGTGTGTTGATGCCGACGAAGGCGACGTCCGCGCCGGCGTCGGCGAGCTCCTTCGACACCTTCGCGAAGTTCGGGGCCTCGGCGCGGCACGGCGGGCACCAGGAGCCCCAGACGTTGAGGACGACCACCTTGCCCTTGAGGGCCGTGACGTCGAGCGGCTCGCCGGCGACGCTCTCGCCGTCGAGCTTGGGGGCCTCGTCGCGCTTGCCCCGGGCCACGGTCGAGATACCGCTCGGGCCCGTCACGTAGTTGCCCCCGGCGCTGCCGGAGCCCTTGGCGCCGCCGTCCGCGCCGGTGCAGGAGGCCGTGGTCAGGACGCCCGCGACGGTCACCGCGGTCAGCAGGAGGGCACGGGCGCCGGACGAGCGGCTGCTGCGTCGGCGGGCACGTGCGCGGCTAAGGCTCATGTGAAAAGTTTCGCATGAGCGGTTCGCGGATCGACCGCGCCCCCCGGAGGGGTGCCAATGCCCTGGTCAGCGCGGATGCCGGGCGAGTGCCCGGCCGGGACGCGGCCCGCGGGCGGCCCCGGCGCGCGGCGGTCAGGCGGCCCGGAGGTACGCGCTCCAGCCGCCGGAGGGGGACTCGCCCGGGCCCAGACCCCGGAGCCTGGCGAGGACCGCGGGGTCCTGGACGTCCAGCCAGTCGGCGAACTGCCGGAAGGATACGAGCCTTACATCCCTTTTGTCCGCCATGCCCTTGAGTGCTTCTTCGACGGCGTCCATGTAGATGCCGCCGTTCCATTCCTCGAAGTGGTTGCCGATGAAGAGCGGCGCGCGGTTGGTCTCGTAGGCCCGCCGGAACCCGCCGAGGTAGGTGGCGGTGGCCTGGGCGCGCCAGCCGGGGTAGTGGGCGGGTACGCCCCGGGTGGTGTTGCGCGACTGGTTGGCGAGGATGTTGTAGTCCATGCTCAGCACTTCGAACGAGTGTCCGGGGAAGGGCAGGGACTGCAGCGGCAGGTCCCAGATGCCCGCCTTCTTCACCGGCCAGACCTGGAGGCCGCCGGGCGAGCTGGAGTCGTAGCGCCAGCCCAGCTTCTGTGCGGCCGGCAGCAGGCTGCCCCGGCCCAGCAGGCAGGGGGTGCGGGCGCCGACCAGCTCCTTGCGGTAGTCGAAGGGCAGGGGCGCGAGGTCGGTGAAGCCGGTGTTCGTCCGCCAGTGGGTGACGAAGAACACGGCCTGGTGGATCTCACTCTGCCAGTCGGCCTCCGCCCAGTTGCCGACGGAGCCGGAGCCGGAGCAGAAGTGGCCGTTGAAGTGGGTCCCTATCTCGTGGCCGTCGAGCCACGCCTGGCGGACGTGGGTGAGGGTGGAGCGGATGTTCTCGTCCTTGAGGTAGCCGATGTCCGAGGCCCCGACCGGGTTGTTCGGCGGCCGGTAGAGGCTCTTCCTCGACTCGGGCAGGAGGTAGATGCCGGAGAGGAAGAACGTCATGGCCGCGCCGTGGTCCTTGGCCAGCTTGAGGAAGCGCGGGAAGAGGCCGTTGCCGATCTCGCCCGCGCCGTCCCAGCTGAAGACGACGAACTGCGGCGGGGTCTCGCCCGGCTGGAGGGGCACGGGCCGGTCCGGCTGGTTCGGCTGCGGCCCGGTGTCGGCCGTGGAGCCGTCGCCGATGGAGCGGGCGGGCGGCGAACCGGGCCCCGTACGGTCCACCGGCCCGGGGTTGCCC
>NZ_JBHXRU010000065.1:0-36272 GCF_042716255.1 Streptomyces sp. NPDC058662
CGTGTGAGCCTGCGGCTCGGCCTCGGGGGGGGGCCGCCCCCCCCCCCCACCACCCGGGACGGAGCGGTGCCGTGCGGGTGGGCCCGTACGGGCCGTGCCGTGCGTGGGCCCGTACGGGCCGTGCCGCGGGGTCAGGCGATGGAGAAGGTGACCACCGACTGGTAGGTGTCGGCGAACATGAACGGCGGGAGCTGGATCATCCCCGCACCGCCGACGGCGAACTCGCCACCGGTCAGTTCCTCCCCGCCCGGCGCCTGCGAGGCGACCTTCATGGGCGTGGCGGAGATCGCGCCGGGCGCACCGGTGGTGCAGGTGCTGGGGCTGTCGGCGTTGGTGACGGTGCAGGTCGGCTGGATCCCGATCTGCGCCTTGGCCATCGTGTGGCCGGTGGTCTCGTTCAGGAACGGGGTACGGGTCGCCGTGACGTCCCAGCCGAGGGTGCCGCCGCGGAAGTCCTGGACGGACATGGCGGTGAACTGGCCGACGACCGACTGCGGCTTGCCGTTGATGGTCACCTTGCCGAAGTTGACGGCCGGGTTGCCGCTCTGCGGGCCGATGGCCAGCGGGCCGGGCAGCACGTCGACGTCGATCGGGTTCCGCACGCCCGGCTGGTCCTCGATCCAGACGAAGTCCTTGTAGGGCAGGACGGAGCCGTCGATCCTGAGCTGGTCGGCCTTCTTGTCGAGGGTGAGCTCGCAGGTCGCCGCGCCGGCGGCCGTCGCCGTGCCGGTACCGGAGTCGCCGGTCGGGGCGCCCGCGAGGAGCGCGGAGCAGGTGACCGGGCCGGCCGGGAAGTTGGCGCCGGTGACGGTGACCCGGGTGCCGGCCTTGCCGCTGTTGGGTGCCAGCTTGGTGGTGACCGGGTCCTTCGGCAGGGCCTCGACGGCGACCGATCCGACGGAGCCGCTGGGGCGCGGGTCCGGCGTACAGGTCGTGGTGTAGACGGTGCCGCCGATGTCGGCGTCCGTGACCACCTGGTCGATCGTGATCTGGATCGTCCGGCCCTCGGTGCCGTCCGGGATCTTGACGGTCCCGTCGAACTTCGGCGGGTCGGCCTTCTCGCCCGCCTTCTGCTGGCTCGGCACGGCCGGGCTGGTGACGGTCTGGGGGACGCCGTCGACGAGCAGCTTGGCCCTGGTCGTGTTGACGGTCTCGATCGTGAACATCGGCACGATCGGGGTCAGGCCCGGGTCGATGGAGATCGGCACGGTGTCGCCGGCCTTCGCACCGTCCGGGAGGGTGATCGTGTAGTCCTGGTTGCCCTCGGCGTCCGGCTGGGGGGCCGGGGCGTCGCACTTCACGTAGACCGGCGTGGTCCTGGTCGCGGCCTGCGCGGCCCCCGACAGGCCCACCACGCCACCCGTCAGGGCCAGGGTGAGGGCTCCCGCCCCGGCCAGCACTCTTCGTCCGAGCGTTTTCGTACTCACTGGGTCGCGACTCCTTCGTCATGACGAACCCCTCCCCCCACCCGCTGTGTGGGGGAGGCCGAGCCGGTGCGGTGGCCGATATTGACGCGTCGCGGTGATGAGAAGTCAATGGCTTGCTTTCGCCCGACACGCACAGACATTGATGTCCCATCAGGCCGGGTCGCGGGGAGGATCCGGTTCCGGCCGGGGGCGGTGCGGGCGGCGGCGTGGTGTGCGGGACGGGTGGGGCGGAGCGGGTGGATCGCGGTGCTGTGCGGGGCGGGTGCGGGGCGGGTGCGGGTGCGGGTGGATCGTCGTGCTGTGCGGGTCGGGTGTGGAGCCTCGTCGTGGGGTGTGGCCCGAGGGGCGGGCCGGACCGGTGCGGGGGCCGGCCCGGCGGGTGGCCGTCCCGGGGTCAGCGGTCGGTCGGGATGTGCAGGAGCAGGTTCGGCGTACCGGCCGGGAGGCCGGTGACGCGGTCGGCCAGGGCGCCGCGCACCAGCGCCTCGGACACCTGCGCGGGAGTGGTCGCGACGCCCCCCGCCAGGACCAGCGCCGCGACGCCCGCCGCGTGCGGGGCCGCCATGGAGGTGCCGGAGGACCGGGCCAGCGCGGTCGTGGATCCCTTCCAGGCCGATACGACGCCCACCCCGGGCGCCGAGAGGTCCACGCAGCGGCCGTAGTTGGAGAAGCCCGCCCGCCGGTCCGCGGCGTCGGTCGCACCGACGGTGACGGCCGCCGGGACGCGGGCCGGGGATCCGGCACAGGCGTTGCGGCCGTCGTTCCCGGCGGCCACGACGAAGGTGATGCCGGAGGCGACGGCACGCGTCACCGCGGCGTCCAGGGCGGCGCTGGGGGTGCCGCCCATGCTCATGTTCGCCACCGCCCGGACGGCGGGAGCGGCGGCATGGTCCTTCAGCATCCATTCGAGGCCGCGCAGAATGGCCGAAAGACTCCCGTCCCCACGGCAGTCGGCGACCTTCACGGCGACGAGGGAAACCCCCTTGGCGACCCCGTAGGTGGATCCGCCCACCGTCGCGGCGACGTGCGTGCCGTGGCCGTTGCAGTCACGCGACCCCTCCAGCCACAGGGCGTTGTAGCCGCTGCGGGCGCGCCCCCCGAACTCCTGGTGGCGGAGGTTGATGCCGGTGTCCACGACGTAGACGGTGACACCCCGCCCTGTGCGGGCGTACGTGTACGAACCGTCGAGCGGCAGCTCCCGCTGGTCGATCCGGTCCAGCGGCCAGGGCGCCTGCGGCTGGGTGTCGCTGATGCGGAACCGCGCGTCCGGCTCCACGGAGGCCACCCGCGGGTCGGCGGCGAGGGCGGCGGCGCGGTCGGCGGTGGTGCGGACGGCGAAACCGTCGAGGGCGGTGTCGAAGACGGCGCCCACCTCGTCGCCCGACTCCGCCGCCTCGGCGGCCACCTCGCGCGACGGGGCGCGGGTGCCGGTGTCCTTGAGGACGACGACATAGGGGGCGGTGGGAGCCTCGGTCGTGGCGGCGGTGGCGGCGGTGGGAGGAGCGCCGACCGCCGCGAGGAGCGTGGCGGCCGGGAGGAGCGCGGCGAGGGCCCGACGGGCGGGACGGCGCGTGGGCGGAGCCGTTGCCGTGCGGGGGACGGGGGGCGTGGGGGACGTGGATGCGGTCATGCGGCCGATGCTCGGCGAGCACCGCCCCGCGCGCGCGGAGGGTGCGCCGGGTGGACGCACGACTCGCCGCCGCGCGAGCTACACCCGACACGCCTGCGAGGCCCGCCCGTGACTGTGACGCACGCGCGGGTTCATGTCGTCCGCGCGGGTTCATGACGTCCGCGCGCGAGGCTACGAGGCCTGCGCGGGCGGGCTACGGGGTGACGGGCCAGCCGCGCATGGCGAACACGCCCTCGTCGCGTGCGCCGGCGGAGGCGTACGTGGCCAGGGCGGCCTCGTTGTCGGTGTCGACCCCCACCCACATGCCGTAGCAGCCGCGCGCCTCGGCCTCTTCAGCGAGCGCCAGGGTCAGCGCGCGACCGATGCCCCGGCGCCGGTAGCCCTCGTCCACGGAAAGCTCGTACAGGCACATTTCGGTGCCCTTGTCGGGGTGGGTCATCTCGACGCCGGAGACCATGCCGGCGGGGACGCCGTCGACGTAGGCGATCAGCATCAGGTGCCCCGGTGCGGCGAGGAACCGCTCGGACCAGTCCGGGCGGGCGGGACCGTCGAAGAGGGACTCGGCGGCGGCGAGTTCAGCCGGGGTACCGGCTCGGCGGATGTCCATGGCGGTCACGATAGGGGCGCTTGAACGAGCGGCGGCTCTCTTTTCGCGCGGTACGGACCCACACGCCTCCGCGCCACGGGCACGCCGGGCGCAGCTGCTTCGCGGTGGGGACGGCCTCGGTACTGGTGGGCTCGCGTATTCAACTGTCGCCAGTTGACCAACCTGGCTCCGGAATCACTACTGACCGTGATGATCCTGGCGGGGATCTGGGGGTGGAGCCCTCAACGTTGACGGGAAGTAGCACCGCGTCGTAACCGCGATGACGCCGTCGTGTTGGCGTCCTTATCCTCAGTGGGTGAGTCTGATCGAGGTGGTTCCTGGGCAGGTCGAGCTCGTCGTTCGGGGAGCGGGGTCACAAGCGCCCTCTATCCGGTTGTTCGACTGGTCGCGGACCGATGAGTTCGAGGTCGTATTCGCCGTGGAGGCCGTCGATGACGGCCTGCGCGCACGGGTCGAGGCCGTGACGGTGTCTGCCTGGGACGGTGCGGGATACCTGACCGAGTTTCTCGACGGTCTTGCGCGCGACTTCCGCGGTTGGGAGGGCGAGCGGTCTTGGGTCAACAACGAGCTGGTCGTGGCAGCGACGTTCGGTTCAGGCGGTCACGTGTGTCTGAGCTGGACCCTGCGAGCCGACGTCTTCTCCAACGGCTGGGAGTGCACTGTGACGACCATGATTGAGGCCGGCGAAGAGCTGACGGCTGTCGCTGCCGACCTGCAGGAATTCTTCCGCCAGGGGTAGCCGTCCCGGGGCCCCGAAGTGGGGCACTCACGCGCTCTCAGGCTCTCGGAACTGGAGGGCTCCCAACTTCGCTGGTTCCCTGTGGAACCCAGCCTGTTGGTGACTTTGCGTGATCTCCTGGGGCGTATCGACTCCATGTCCCGCCGGTCTCGTTGCGGAGGCGGCTTGTGGTCTTGTCGTGGTAGCCGAGAGCGTCCGCGACGACGGGTGCGGGAAGTTCGAGGAGTTGCTGCCGGATGGCGGCGCCGCGGGCGGCCGCAGTCGGGACCCCGACTTCGTTCAAGAGCGCGGACAGGTGGTCGGGGCGGGCCGGCTGCCCCGCCCGGCGACCCGGGAAGAGCCAGTGGGACGCGGAGTTGGTGGCAGTGTTCATGTTGTCGCGGTTCGCGATGTGCTCCAGCAGCAGGGCGGCGACCGGATCAGGAACGGGCGAGGCCGGCTCACCGAGCCGCAGCAGCACGGTTTCGCCGTAGCGGATGACGTCGTCGATGCTGAGCCGGACGATGCGGCTTACGGGCTGGGCGTAGAGGAGCACGATGACTCCGGCGACACGGAGGCGCATCGGTATCTCGGTATCGGTCAGCAGCCGGCCAAGGGCATCGAGGCGCTCGTCTTCGCTCAGTGCGGCCCGGCGGGAGACCTTCATCGTGGGGATGGCCAGGGAGCGTCGGCAGCGTCGGCTCTGCATGGC
This sequence comes from Streptomyces sp. NPDC058662, assembly GCF_042716255.1. NCBI lineage: Bacteria > Bacillati > Actinomycetota > Actinomycetes > Kitasatosporales > Streptomycetaceae > Streptomyces > Streptomyces sp. NPDC058662. The sequence continues at coordinate 5,095 of NZ_JBHXRU010000065.1, forward strand.
CCAGTTGAGGAAGGCTCTCAGGCAGGTGCGGGCGTGTTCGGTGTTCTCGGCGAACCAGGCGTCGATGTCGATCTGGCCGCATGACGCGAAGGTGCTGTTCCGCTCGCCGAGCCATTGCAGGAACGCGGTCGCGTACTTGACCTGTTCGGCAGCGAATCGGCGGATGCTGGGTGTGATGTGGCTCCTCTCGGCGCGGGTCCGCAGCCGAGGGAGGACGTGCCAGGTCGAGAAGAGCCGGATCGTCTTGGCGTGCTCGGGGTCGGCGATGCCGGTCAGGTGGCCGGGAAGCCAGCGTTGGAAGGAGCAGAGGTACTTGTCGACCGCGGGCAGGGCTCCGCAGGTCATCAAAAGTTCTTCCAGGTGAGCGGCGGCCCGCCAGGGCTGGAGCTCGTGGAAGGCGTCGTGGGTCAGCGGGATATCGCCGAGACCGAGCCGCCGCAGTAGCTGCGATGCGCTGCCCGGCTGGTCGCGGCGCATCTCCAGCCAGGCCAGGCCGCTTCTGGGCTTGTCCATCGCCACCAGCAGGTCGAACAGCGGGACCAGCGTGGGCCTGATGCGGCTGTCTCCATCGTCCAGGAGCGCGGTGAGGCGGTCGGTGAGGGTGCAGCGTTCACACAGCCGTCCGCCCAGGAGCTTGCCCTCGAAGCCGCAGCGCGAGCAGTCGAAGGTCTGCGAGAAGCCGGCGCAGGTGGTGCAGATCGGCGCTCGGTCACCGGGGCGGAGTCCGGGGAGGGCACGGTCCTGGCCGCATCCCGGGCAAGTGCCCCGTGTCCGGACGGCGCGGTCCGAACAGGTTCGGCAGACGTATCCATCCGGCCAGGTGCCAGCCTTGTGCCTGCGGAGGCCGCACCGGCAGCACTCCGCCATGTACCAGCGTTCGTACTGCTCGTCGGTGGCGTAGGGGCGGGTCATGCGTCGGGCAGGATCCGGGCGGCGCGGGGCCGCAGCTTCGCCACGTTCGCGGGCGGGGTGGGCATGTCGCCGGTGGCGGTCTTGCGGACGCCGGCGTTCTCGGCGGTGGTGGTCACCAGGTCTGCTGGCGTGCAGGACAGGATGTCGCAGAGCGCGGCCATGACCTGCAACGACAGGCGTTCCGGTGTGCCGGAGACCAGGCGGTGGACCTGGGAAGCGGACAGGTCGATGCCGCGCTCGTGCAGCAGAGGCACCAGTTCGGTGGCGGTGAAGACCCGATGCTGGGCCATGACCTCGCGCAGCCGCCAGGTGTAGCCGACCTTGCGTTTCATGCTTGCCTCCCTGTCTGGGTCTGGAGGGCAGCGGCGATGGTGGAGTCCAGATGCCGCCGCAGGGTGCGGGTGCGGAAGTCCGAGGACACGCAGGTGTAGAGCGAGGTGGTGCTGGCGTGCTCGTGGCCGACCTGCTCCTGGACGAAGCGCGGGTCCCAGCCGTCCTCGATCAGGTGGGTGACGTAGGACCTGCGGAAGGAGTGGAAGTCGAGCCCGTCGTCCAAGCCGAGGGCCTTGCGGTAGGTGATGAAGCGGGAGTTAAGCCGCTGGCAGCCGATCCGCAGCCCCCGTTCCGAGGGCCAGGCCGCCGGGTTGTTGTCGGTGCCGAACAGCGGGCGGACCTCGGTGAACCACTCGTCCAGGACGTCCGGGGTCCAGTCGAACACGGTCAGCACTCCGCGGCGCTTGGGCGGCGAGCCCTTCTTGGCCTTGCCGAACCGGACCTGGCACCGGCCGTACGCGCCGAACTCGCCGCCATGCGGGTTGCGGCCGAAGTCGGCGGCATCGAGCATCCGCGTCTCGTTGCGCCGCAGCCCGTAGGCGTACGCGGTCTTGAACAGCGTCGCGTCGCGGAAGGCGGGCAGCCAGCCCTTGCGACCGAAGGCCCGGATGCGGGCGACCTCGTCGTCACAGTGCGCGAAGAAGGCGTGCAGCTCGGACTTGGTGAACGCGCGCTTCTTCGCGTCCGCCTCGTTGTCCTGGACGTGCACCGCGGTGTTCCACTCGTGCACTACTTGTACCGGGTGGGTGCCGAACCGCTCCTCGCAGGTCGCCGTCCACTCGTAGAGCGGATCGGTGACGAAGTGGCAGAAAGCCCGCACAGCCTCGGAGTACGAGCGGATCGTAGAGCGCTTCAGATCCCGCAGCGAGCGCAGGTCACCGAGCCACTCGTCGACCATCGCCGGCGTCCAGTGCCACGGGTAGGTGTTCACGTACGCGGCGAACGCCTTGAGCGTGTTCTCCCGGCCTTCCACCGTCGTCCGGGCCAGATTCCGCGCGAGCTGCTGGTTGGCGAACCCGGTCAGCATCGCGGTGAAGACCTGTTCCTCAGGCCGCAGCAGCGCGACTCCGTCAACCAAGTGCAGTCGTGCCGCACCTGGGATCGACCCGTTGAACCCCACCGGTCCACCACCCTCCGTCACTCGCGTCGTATGCGAGAAAACCGCATCTGATGCGAGTCGACGGGCAAACCGCAGGTCAGTCAGCCGGACGAGTGACACCAGGTGGCGTCGCCCTCAAGTCTGTCGCTACCGTCGCCACCAGCAGACCGGGGCAACTTCCATGGTCAGCACGCTGGTGGACGCCATTGCCCACGACGATTCGCGAACCGTAGCGAGTTCGCATCGGATGCAATTGGCGGCGCTTGGAACAGCGGTACAGCGGTTAACGCTAAGCCGGTGATCATGGGATCGATGCGGGTCGTAGGCGGGTCTACCGCAGCTCGACGTTCGGGTGAGGCTGGGCCTGGAGCCGTTCGCGTAGCTCGATCTCCTCGGCGCTGAGCGGCTGTTCGGCGGACAGCGTCATCAGCTCGGCCGCGTTCCTGGCCAGACGCTTGAGCTCATGGACCGTGAGGATGACGGGCGTATCGGGCGCGGCCTCTTTGAACTGGTGGGCCAGCGCGAGCGCCTTCTCCAGCTCGGGCCGCACTTTGACCCGGGTGCTGATCTGTTCCTTGAAGACCTTGTGGCACTCCGCGCGGTGGAGGGCTTCGAGCTGGCTTGCCAGCTCCTGCCGGGCGGTCGACGTCCTCGCGTACCCGATGCGGACCGGGCGCTCGGTGCGGGGCGCGGGAACCACGGCGAGCGCCGGGCCCCGCTTCCACGCGCGGCCCGGATGCCGGTCGGCGGGGACGAGTACTTCGAGTTCCTCGCGGAGCGCGGGGACGAGGACGAAGCGGGGGGTGTGGTACTTCGCGGCGGTCTTCCCGCCGCGGGTGCGGCAGGCGGAGCCGGCAGGCGCGTCACAGTTCGAGCAGTCGTGACGTTCTACCGCCAATGTGGCCCGATCGGGCGTGAGATCCACGGCGGCAGTCTCTCAGAAGTGCCTCGCACAACGTGCGGGTTTCGAGAGGACTTTTGCGAGTGGCGACCTGCGGAAACGTGATCACTTCCGGCGCTCTCGCAGAACTCTCACAGATGAACATTTATGAAAAACACCGTCCGTCACTTCTGTGGCCACACGGCCGCTCGGTTGTCCCGTCTCGCCCGCGCGCCGACAGTGACGCCTTGCAGTGGCAGAGATTCCTCTGCAGAGTCTCCTATGCAGAGGAATCTCTGCAACCTACGCTGTTGGCATGTCCGACGAACCCGAACGCACATCACAGTCCGCCAAGCCCACCCGGCGCCTCGATGCGCGCAGCCTGCGAGGGCTGGCCCACCCGCTGCGGATGAACATCTTTGAACTGCTCAGCCTGGACGGCTCCGCTACCGCCACCAGGCTCGCCGAACGCCTCGGGGAGAACACCGGCACCATCAGTTGGCACCTGCGCCACCTCGCCGAACACGGCTTCATCGTGGAGGAAACCGGACGGGGCACGAAACGCGAGCGCTGGTGGAGAAGGGTCGACGTCTCCAATGAGCTGAACACTGCGGATTTCCGCGACGATCCCGACACCCGGGGCGCGCTGTCGGTCTACCTGCACGAACTGCTGCAGCAGCACTTCAGCCGGGTCGTGAACTACATCGGCGAGGACTGGGACGACACGTGGCGGAGCGCCGGCACTGTCTCGGACTGGAGTGACCTGCGGATGACTCCGAAGCAGTTGGAGGCACTCAACGCGGAGCTGATGGCTGTCATCACCCGCCATACCCCTGCTCCGGACGCCGAGCCCGCCCCGGACGCGCTCCCCGTCGTCGTGCAGCTCCAGTCCTTCCCCCGCAAGGAGCGTGGCTCCGCATGAGCTACGGCATACGCGGTGGCCTTCTGCGTCGCCACCGCGATTTCCGCCTGCTGTGGTGCGGCGAGACCGCCGGCAAGTTCGGCGCGTCCGTCACCGGGGTGGCGATGCCGCTGGTCGCCGTCTCCACCTTGCACGCCAGCACGTTCGAAGTCGGCCTGCTGAGCGCCGCCGCCTGGGCCCCTTGGCTGATCATCGGTCTCCCGGTCGGTGTCTGGGTGGACCGGCTGCGCCGCAGACCGATCATGCTGGCCGCCGCCGCAGTCTCCCTCGTACTCTTCGCCAGCGTCCCGGTCACCGCATGGTCCGGCCGGCTGAGTATCGGACTGCTGCTGGCCGTCGCCCTGCTGACAGGCACGGCAGCGGTGTTCTTCCAGACCGCTTACACCGCCTATCTCCCCACCATTCTGGAACCCGATGACCAGCCCGAGGGCAACGCCAAACTGCACGGCAGCGCATCCGCCGCGCAGATTGCCGGGCTCGGCTCCGGCGGCCTGATCGCACAGTTGGCAGGTGCGGTGAACGGGATGTTCGCCAACGCCGCGACATTCCTCGTCTCCCTTCTGTGCCTCGCAGGCATCCGGCATCGCGAGCCACGCATCACCAGAACCGAACACCGCCCCACTTCACTGGTCAGTGAAGTCCGCGAAGGCCTGCGGCTGATCGCCTACGACCCCTGGTTCCGCACGTTCACACTCTTCGGGGCCGCCTCGAACATGGCCCTTATGGGATACCAGTCAATCCAAGTGGTTTTCCTGGTCCGGAGCGTCGGCCTGACCCCGGGGACGGTCGGCGTACTCATCGCGGCGACCAGTGCCGGAGGTGTAGCCGGGGCATTCGCCGCACGTCGGGTCGCTCACCGGATCGGCACGGCCCGCGCGATACTGCTGTTCGAACTGGGATTTCCCACACTCGGTCTGCTCATCCCGCTGACCGTCGGCGGAGTCGGGATCCTGCTCTTTGTGACAGGTGGCTTCAGCATCTCCGCAGGTGTCGTCGCCGGCAACATCATCAAGGCGAGCTTCCAGCAACGCTACTGCCCGCCGGATCTCCTCGGCCGTCTCACCGCAAGCACAGCATCCTCAGCTACGGAGCGATCCCCATCGGAGCATTGCTCGGCGGCGTGCTCGGAACCGCACTCGGCCTCCGCACCGCCATGGCCATCACGACAGCGGGGATCCCGCTCGCCGCGCTGATCCTGCTCTTCTCCCCGATCCGGCGCTCCCGGGACCTGCCGACGTCCCGCCAGACGACGAGTAATCCCAAACTTCCGCTGGCCTTTGATGGCGAACCTGCCCTACCTCTTCACTGATCACCATCGCACCGGGCAATTCCCTCACCTTCCGTCGGCCATCAAGTCGCGGGCTCCCAGGCAGCGGACCGTCACCGCCGCGAAGCGCCTGGCCAAGGCATGGGCCCGCAAGCTAATCACCGCCCGCACCTCCGACACCTTCCGGGCCAGCACCGACACCCCCGGCAGCAGCACCCGGTGCCGGCGCAGCCAGCCCACCGCCTGGTTGAACAGCGCCACCGGCCCCTCGGCGTGCGTCCACGCCCGGCCGTGCAGGAACGTACGGAACTTCCGCCCCCACTCCGCATCGTCGTACTCGTGATACTCGTACGCGTCCCGGATCTCCCACGCATGCTCGTACGCCGTCGGCTTGCGCTCGGTGTACTGCTTCACGCAACTGCCGTCCTCGATGCTGAGCTGTTCTCCGAGGTACTCCACCACCGCCCACGGAACGTCCAGCGGGTCATCCGGGAGGAACCGGCCGATGTAGCGCACGGTGCACATCTGAAGGGCGAACCCGAGCCGGTTGTGATCACCGCGCCGCTTCGCGATGAGCTTGCGGTCCTCATCGTCGAGGAAAAAGAACCGCTCCAGCTCCGGCCGGGTCGGCTCCTCGTTGAACTTCCCGTACGAAGCCGCCTGCTCGTCGGTCAAAAACTCCACTGGCATGGACCTGACGCTAACGACGCCCGCAGCCGGTCAACGATCTTCCGCCGAACCCCGTTGCCGGGCCGGTCGCCTGTCTGTGCTAAACGCTCAAGATCACCGGCTTAGCATTAACCGCTGTACGGCTGTGCCCCAAGGCCGGGGGACGGTGCACGCGTCCGGGTCGAGCACCGCACCTGACGCATCGTCGGGGTGCTCCCGACTCCGCGCCGGATCCCTACGCCGGCACCCCGCGCGAGCGCACGGCGAGCGCGGCCGCGTAGCCGGCGGGGGCCGGGAGGTCGTACAGGTCCCAGCCCGGGACGGGCGCCGGGTCGGCGGCCGCGCCGACGAACGGCTCGACCAGACCGAGGGCCAGACCGGTACCGGTCGCCTTGAGGCATGCCTCCTTGCGGGCCCAGACGCGGGCGAAGGCGGCAGGGAGGTCAGCAGCCGGCAGGCCGCTCAGCTCAGCCGCCTCCGCCGGATGCAGCGAGGTCAGCACGTCCGCCACCGACGCCGCACTCGGGAGCCGCTCCACGTCGATGCCGACCGGCACCCCGGCGAGTGAGACGTAGGCCACGTCTCCGCTGTGCGAGAGGGAGAAGTGCACCCCGCCCCCGGCCACGGCCGGCCGCCCGTGGGCGCCGCGACCACAGCGGCACTCCTCCCGGACCAGTACGACCCGTTCGGGCGCCAGCCCCAGGCGCATCCCGAGCAGGACCCGCAGGCCGAGATGGGAGGCGACGTAGCGGTGCCGGTCGCCCGGCCGCACCAGCCGCCCGGCCCGCTCCTGTTCCTCGGCGTCCAGCACCTTTGCCGCCCCGCTGACCGGCAGCCCGCCGACCACGTCCAGCGTGGTGTCCAGCGACCACACCGCGACGGCGGCGTTCCCGGGGGAGCGGCCCTCGACCGGCGGGGGGACCGCCCCGAGTTCGTTAACGTGCTCGATCACCGCACGAGCGTAGACGAGGTGCCCGGACGACCGGGGTGCGGGCACCATCCCGGCACTCACCGGCTCTCGCCGTCTCCTGCCTGGGTCCCGGTCGAGGCCCCGCAACCCGTACCTCCGCCGAACACGGCTCCGAACGCAGCCAACGCGTCCCGCATACGGCCCAGGTGAGACGGCCTCAGGAGTGAACTTCCACCGCATCCCGCCGTCGGGTGCAATCCGCCCCGGCCGGATCCGTTAGGTCGAGAGACCGCAGCCGCAGCCGCGACACGCCGCGGCCGCCCCATCCGCCCGGTCCGCCCCGGGTCGGCCCGGGTCCGGCCCGCGGCACCCCGTACCGCCCCGGGTCCGGTTCGCGGCACCCCGTACCGCCCGGAGGACCCTCTTGCCCCGCGCCGCCCGCCTCCCCCGCCGCCGGCCTGCCGCCGCCCTCACCGCCGCGGCTACCGCGACCTCCGTGGCGGTCCTCCTCGCCCTCGCACCCCCGGCGTGGTCGGTCCCCGCCGACAAACCCCAGATCCTGAGCAGTTGGACCCAGCCTCCAGCCACCAGCTACACCGCCTGGATCGCGGCACGCGGGAACCAGGACGCCTGGTCGGCGTACGGCTTCGACTGGAGCACCGACTACTGCACCTCCTCGCCGGACAACCCCTTCGGCTTCCCCTTCCAGCTGTCGTGCGCCCGCCACGACTTCGGCTACCGCAACCACCGGGCGGCCGGCTCCTTCGCCGCCCGCAAAGCCCAGCTGGACGAGGCCTTCCACGCCGACCTCCGCCGCGTGTGCGCGCGGTACACGGGGGCGAGGAAGACGTCGTGCGACGGCACGGCGTGGATCTACTACCGAGCGGTGCGCACCCTGGACATCATCCCGAGCTCCACACCGGCGCCCGTCCCCACCGCCTGAGCCCCCTCCTACTTCCTGCGCCCCCCTCCGCGCCCCCTCCGTGTCGACGGAGGCTCTACAACCGGACGGGCTGATTTCGCATCCCCGCGCGCGGACCCGGCAGCGCCAGCGCGGCCCCCTCGCCCCCACCCCGGCGTCGGCGGAACCGCGTCACCGGCGCGTCTGGAGCAAAGGTCGCGGAACCGAGCCGAGCGAACATGAGTACGCGTCAGCGGCGGGTGCGCGCGGGCCGGATCCGCGCCGTCCGGCCGGTGCGTCAGCCCGTCCCGGGCGACCGGGGCCGCCGCCACCGCGAAAAGGCTTGCGCCGGGGCTGCGGAGGCCGCAGTACTATGCCGCTGACCTGCAGAAAAGCCCTCCGCGGCGGGAGGGCTGAGATGGGTGGACCAGTGGTGCCCCCGGCAGGACTCGAACCTGCGGCCAAGTGCTTAGAAGGCACCTGCTCTATCCACTGAGCTACGGGGGCCGGAAGGTGGCCGTGGTGGGCCTGGAGCCCCTGGTGGGGGTGGGACTACGGTCCGTTCCGGGTCAAGGATAGGGCTCCGGCCGCCTTGTCCCGGTTGCTTCACCCGCGTGCCACGATGTGGAGGTTCGGTGAAGCGGTCCCGATAATCGCAGGCAGGTGCGATTCGCGCACCGCTTTTACGTCGCGTCGCCCCTGGTGTTGTGCACTCGTTATGCCTGCGTCCGACTCGTCCGCTGTGGCTGAAATGTCCCGCTGGGGTCGCCATCGGCGCGCAGGGGGCGTATAAGCTTCAAAAATGGTCCCAAATTGGGCATTCTTCGCATGTGGTGACCTTGGATGTACGGCCTCAGCTGCTCGATGCCCTGTCCGCCCTGCGCGACCGGGTCGCGTCCGTGCGTCTGCCGCTGCCCCTGCCCGGCGCTCCGCGCGCCCGCCAGACCAGAGCCGAGCTGCTCGCGCAGCTCGACGACTACCTCGTACCCCGGCTGAAGGCGCCCGAGGCGCCGATGCTCGCCGTCGTCGGCGGGTCCACCGGGGCCGGTAAGTCCACTCTCGTCAACTCCCTCGTCGGCCGGCAGGTCAGCGAAGCCGGGGTGCTGCGCCCGACCACGCGCACGCCGGTACTCGTCTGCCACCCGGACGACCACCACTGGTTCGCCGGGATGCGGGTACTGCCCGACCTCATGCGGGTGTGGGTGCCGCACGACGAGGAGGAGGCGTCGGGCGGCGCCGGCTCCAGGCCCCGCGGCACCGGCACCGGTACCGGCCTCGGCGGCCGGAGCGGGACGCGGGGCGGCGCGAGGAACGGGACCAGGGGCAGGGGCGGCGCCGGCTCCGGCGGCCGGAGCGGATCCGGCGCGGACAGCCACGCGACCCGCGAGATGCGGATCGAGACCGTGTCCAGCCTGCCGCGCGGCCTCGCCATCCTCGACGCCCCCGACATCGACTCCCTCGTGGTCGAGAACCGGACACTCGCCGCCGAACTCATCTGCGCCGCCGACGTCTGGGTGATGGTCACCACCGCCTCGCGGTACGCCGACGCCGTCCCCTGGCACCTCCTGCGCACCGCCAAGCAGTACAAGGCCACCCTCGTCACCGTCCTCGACCGGGTCCCGCACCAGGTCCTCGCCGAGGTGTCGCGCCAGTACGGGGCCCTGCTGACGCGGGCGGGGCTGGGCGACGTGCCCAGGTTCACCGTACCGGAGCTGCCCGAATCGGCCGGCGGGGGCGGGCTGCTGCCGGCCAGCGCCGTCGCCCCGCTCCTCGCCTGGCTCGCCCACCACGCCCAGGACCCGGCCGCCCGCCAGTACGCCGTCGGGCGGACCGCGCTGGGCGCGCTGGACTCCCTCGGGCGCCGGATGCCCGAACTCGCCTCCGCCGTCGCCGCCCAGCACGCCGCCGCCGTACGGCTGACCTCCGCCGTGGAGGACGCGTACAAGAAGGAGGGCAGGCGGGTCCGCAACCGCCTCGACCAGGGCGCCGTACTGGCCGGGGACGCGCTGACCCGGTGGCGCGGCTACCCCCTCGACACGAGCGCCGACGAACTGCTCGACTCCCTCGCCGAATCCCTCACCGCGCTCCTCCAGTGCGCCGTCGCCGCCGCCGACGAGCGGATCGCCGTCGCGTGGCGCCGCGAACCGGCCGCCGGAGCCGTGCCGCTGCCCGCGCCCGACCGGGAGGCGGGGGAACGTATCGGCATGGCCGTACGGCGCTGGCGCCGGGTCCTGGAAGAACTCGCCGAGGAGGAGGTCGCACGGCTCGACAGGCAGCCCGCACCGGACCCCGACGGAGTCGCCGCCCTGCTCGTCGCCGCCCTCCTCGGGGGCAAGCGGGCCCGCCCCGCCGGGGAGAAACTCGCCGAACGCATCGGCGTACAGGCCGCGGTACGGCTGCGCGACCGGGGCGGCGAGTTGGTCGGCGACCACCTCGACCAGGTACTGCGCGCCGAACGCGACCGCCGCCTCGCCCCGCTGGAGGCGCTCGAAGTGACCCCGGAACCCCAGGCGGAGCTGATCGCCGCGCTGTCCGTACTGCAGAAGGAGAGGTGACACGGTGACTGCCCTGACCGACCGAACCGACGACCGCTGGGACGACGGATTCATCGCACGCTCGCGCCCCAGCGCCACAGGCGGGCGGGCCGGGGACGCCGGGCCGGGCTCCGACCGCGACGGCGACGACGGCCTCGACGGGGACGGCGACCGCGACGGGGGAGACGAGAACGACGAGGCGCTCGTGCGGGCCGTCTCCGGCGCCGGCAACGACGGCGGCAAGGTCGCCGCACCGCCGCTCAGCCCCGAGGGGCAGGCACTGCGCCTGCGACTGGACGCGCTGCGCCAACTGGTCGGACTCTCCAGGACCCGGCTCGACGGCAAGACCCTCGCCGAGGCCGGCCGGGTGCTGGACGAGGCCGCGGCCCGGCGCGGGCTCTCGCCGCAGCACACGGTCGTCGCGATCGCCGGCGCCACCGGAAGCGGCAAGTCCACGCTCTTCAATGCACTCGCCGGAGTGCAGATCTCCGAGACCGGCCTGCGCAGGCCCACGACAGCCGCACCCATCGCCTGCAGTTGGTCCGACGGCGCGGCCGGACTGCTGGACCGGCTGGAGATCCCCGGCCGGCTGCGCCGCCGCCCCCGCGAGACCTCGGAGTCGGAGGCCCTGCGCGGCATGGTCCTCGTCGACCTGCCCGACCTCGACTCGGCGGTCGTCGCGCACCGCGACCACGTGGACCGGGTGCTGGCCCTCGTCGACGCGGTGGTGTGGGTGGTGGACCCGGAGAAGTACGCGGACGCGGTGCTCCACGAGCGCTACCTGCGGCCGCTGGCCGGACACGCGGAGATCACCTTCGTGGTGCTCAACCAGGTGGACCGGCTGCCCGGCGAGTCCGCCGACCTCGTACTGGACGACCTGCGCCGGCTCCTCGACGACGACGGCATCGCGCTCGGCGAGCACGGCGAGCCGGGCGCCACGGTGCTGGGGCTGTCCGCGCTCACCGGCGAGGGCGTCGGGGAACTGCGCGAACTCCTCGCGCAGTTCACCCAGGAGAAGGGCGCCGCGACCCGGCGCATCTCCGCCGACGTCGACCGCGCCGCCGGACGCCTGCGGCCGCTGTACGTCGCCGACGGGCACGCGGGACCGGAGATCGGCGAGGCGGCCCGCGCCGAGTTCGAGGACCGGCTCGCGGAAGCGGTCGGGGCCTACGCGGCCGGGCTCGCGGCCGAGCGGGCCTGGCGGCGCAACGCCGGAAAGGCCTGCGGGACGCCGTGGCTGCGGCTGTGGCGCTGGTACGAGGGCCGGCGCGCGCCGCGCACGCTGTCCGGCCTGGCCGCCCTCGCGTCGATCGGCGGCCGGGGCGCGGTGGCCGCGGAGGTGCCGGTCGAGGAGGAGGTGACCGCGCGTCAGCGGGTCGAGCAGGCCGTACGGGCCGTCGCAGACGAGGCGGTCACCGGCCTGCCCGACCCGTGGGCCCAGGCGGTACGGGAGACGGCGGTACGCGGCGCCGAAGGGCTCCCGGAGGCCCTGGACGAACTGGCCGTGACCCTCGGCGCGGCGGTCGCGGCGCCGAGCGCGGCAGTGGCCAAGCCGCCGCGGCCCACCTGGTGGCCGGTCGCGGTGCTCGCCCAGGCGGCCATGACGCTGCTGCAGATCTACGGCGGGCTGTGGCTGGTCGGGCAGATCGCCGGCGTCCTGGAACCGAAGCTGACGCCACCGGTGCTGCTCATGGTGGCCGGCATCGTCGGCGGCCCCCTGGTGGAGTGGGCCTGCTCGATCGCCGCCCGGGGCCCGGCCCGCCGGTACGGGCAGGACGCGGAGCGGCGGCTGCGGCAGGCCGCGGCCGGGTGCGGGCGCGCCCGGGTGCTGGAGCCGGTCGCGGCGGAGCTGCTGCGCTACCGGGAGGTGCGGGAGCAGTACGCGACGGTTGCCGCAGGGGGGACGCGGTTGTCCACAACCCGCCAGTAATCCACAGGCCGGAGCGGGCGGCGGGGGCCGGCCCCAGCATGGGTCGTACGCCGTGCGGATGGTCCGTACGGGTACGGATCGCGAGGGGGCGGCCGGGATGAACGACACCCTGGTGACACTGGTCGGGCATGTGGCCACGCAGATCGACTACAAGGAGACGCCGCACGGGCCGTCGGCGAGGTTCCGGTTCGGGGTCACCCCGCGGTACTTCGACCGGCGCCAGGACGCGTGGGCGGACGGTCCCACCAGCTTCTACACCGTATGGGCGCGGCGGGCGCTCGCCCTGAACCTCGCCGGGTCCGTTTCGGTCGGCGAACCGCTCGTGGTGCACGGCCGCCTGCGGGTGCGTGAGGACCCGCCCGACGGGGAGGGCAACCGGTGGTTCTCCGCGGACATCGACGCGACGGCCATCGGACACGACCTGAACCGCGGCACGGCGGCCTTCCGGCGGGTCGTCAAGACGGACACGCCGCTGATGGCCACTCAGAAGGCGGCGGTGGTCTGAGTGTTCGAGACGGTTAGGATTCCCCGGTACTCACGGGCACCTGGGTCTTTGGCCCGAAGGGGAAGACTGTGTCGATTGCCGTTCCCGCATCCTCCGCTCCCGATTCCACTCCCCGGGCCGATCCGCCGGTTCCCACGGCTGGGCCGGCCCCGTCCGCTCCACCCGGTCCGGTGGGCGCGCCGCCTGCTGCCGCCCCTCCGGCTCCTGCCGTTCCTTCGGTTCCTGCCGTCCCTGCCGTTCGTATCCTTTCCGCCCTTGATGCCGGTCCTGCCGTCCCCGGGCATGCGGTTGTACGTGCCTCCGCGCGGCGTCCGCTGGCGGCGGCCCTGCTGGCCGCGGCCCTCACCGCCGCGCCCGGCGCGTCGGCGGCCGCCGACTCCGATCCCGTGGCCCCACGGGCGCCGGAGGGCGCGAGCGCCGTGCTGGACGGGCTGAAGACGTACGGGCGGGCGGTCCTGCACTCCGGCGACGGATCCGTACGGGAGATCCCGGCCGGTCTGTACGAGATGCGGGTCGACGGCGGCGGCATGCTCCAGACGTACGGCGTCGGGGTCGAGGGCAACGCACAACCCCAGGTCCGGTACACGGAGAGCGGATGGAGCGGCAGCCCGCTCGCCGGTAACCGGGAAGCGGGCCGGATCCGCTGGGTCCTGGAGCACTCCTACCCGCAGCTGAACGACCTGGCCGGACTGGCCGAGGCGGCGGGCGCCGACTCGCTCACCGCCGAGAGCGCGGCGGCGGGCACCCAGGTGGCGATCTGGAGGCTGGCGGACGGGGCGCGGGTGGAAGCCGCCGACCCGGCGGCGGAGAAGCTCGCCGACTACCTCCAGCGGAAGGCCGGCCTGCTGCCGGAGCCGCCGGCCTCGCTGCGGCTCGACCCCGGTGACGTCTCGGGGGCGGCGGGCACCCGGCTCGGGCCGGTGACCGTGCGCACCGGCGCGCGGAGCGTGTCGGTGGTCCCGGACGCGGCGGCCGTCGCGATGGGGGTGCGGGTCGTGGACGCCGACGGGAAGCCCCTGAGCACCGCCGCCAACGGGAGCCGGCTGTACTTCGAGGTGCCCGCGGGCACGCCGGACGGCTTCGCCTCGGTCACCGTGCACGGCGCGACCAAGGTCCCGGTCGGGCGGGTGTTCACCAGCGGGGTGCCCGCGCAGGCGCAGATCGTGGCCGGGTCCAGCGAGTCGGCGGCCGCCGCCACGGCCTCGGCGCTCTGGCCGGAGCTGCCGGTGGCGCAGGCGGGCACGGAAGCGGGCACGGTCGCGGCCGCGGCGGACGGCACGACCCCCGGCCAGGGCGCGACAGCGGGACTGGGCCCGCACGCGGCCCGGCTCGCCTCCGTCGACTCCCCCGAGGAGGACCGGCTGGCGTCCAGCGGGAGCTCGGCGGCCACCCCGGTCATCGCCTCCCTCGCGGTGGGCCTCGTGGTCCTGGGCGGCCTGGTGGTCCTGCTGCTCCGCAAGCGCCCCCTGGACGAGGAGGACACCCGGGTATAGCTCGGGAGAAGGCTGCCGATTCCGGATCCGTGCGCGGGGTAAGGGCGAGAAATGGCTGATCAGGAACTGACGTGGCAAGGCGCGGTCGCCCGGTGGGACCGCCAGGTCTTCGACGCGGTGGCCCTCCGCCACTGGCCCGGCGCCGACCGGGTGCTGCCGCGGCTCGGGCGGGCGGCGAACCACGGGGTGCTCTGGGGCGGCGCGGCCGCCGCGATCGCCGCCTTCGGATCGGTCAGGGCGCGCAAGGCCGCCGTGCGGGGCGTCGCGTCCCTGGCCCTGGCCTCCGCGACGATCAACACGGTCGGGAAGTGGTCCGTACGCCGGCCCCGGCCGCTGCTGCACGGCGTGCCCGTCGTACGGCAACTGCGGACGCAGCCGCAGACCACCTCCTTCCCGTCCGGGCACGCCGCCTCCGCCTTCGCCTTCACCGCCGGGCTGGCGCTGGAGTCGCCGGGCTGGGGCGCAGCGGTGGCGCCGGTGGCCGCCTCCGTGGCGTTCTCCCGCGTGTACACCGGGGTGCACTACCCCTCCGACGTGCTCGCGGGTGCGGCGCTGGGGGTGGCCGCCGGGTTCGTCGTACGACGGCTCGCCAGGGACGTGCAGCAGGCCCGGATCGTGCCGGGGGACGAGAAGACAGCCGTCGGAGCGCCCGCTCTGCCCGACGGGGAAGGCCTCACCGTGGTGGTCAACACCGGGTCGGGAACGGCCGCGAGCGCGGGACTCACCCTCCTGCGCGAACGGCTCCCCAAGGCGGAGCTGGTCGAGTGCGGCAGCGCCGAGCTGGCCTCCGAGCTGGCGAGGGCCGCGTCCCGCGCCACCGTCCTCGGGGTCTGCGGCGGCGACGGCACGATCAACGCCGCCGCCACCGCCGCGCTGCGCGCCGGGGTGCCGCTGGCGGTGTTCCCCGGCGGCACCCTCAACCACTTCTCGCTGGACCTCGGCCTGGCCGGGGTCGAGGACACCTGCCTGGCCGTCGCCGAGGGGCACGCCGTCCACATCGGTGTGGGCCGCTTCACCCCCGGACCGGACGGGGAGCCCGGGTACTTCCTGAACAACTTCAGCATCGGGGCCTACCCCGAACTGCTCGGCCACCGGCTCCGCTGGAGCCCGCGCATCGGCGCCGGCCCCGCCGCGCTCCTGGCGGCCTGGCGGGTCCTGCGGGCGCAGCGCCCCGTGCGGCTGCGCCTCGCCGGACGCCCCCGGAGCGTGTGGCTGCTCTTCGCGGGCAACGGCACCTACCACGGCACCGGCCCCGCCCCCCGGCGCCGCGACAGCCTCGGCGAGGGCCTGCTCGACGTCCGCCTCGTCTACGGCGGCGGCCGCCCCGGCCCCCGCCTGCTGGCCGCCGCGCTGGCGGGCCCCCTGTCGCGCTCCCCCGTCCACGCGGCCACCCGGCTGCGCAGCCTGCGCGTCGGCGACATCCCCCGGGGGACGCCGTTCGCGTACGACGGCGAGTACGCCGAGGCCCCGGCCGGCCTGGTGCTGGACGAGCTCCCCGACGCCCTCACGGTGTACCGCCCCCGCTGACGCCCCCGCGGGAGCCCACCCCGCCCCGCCGGGCTCCCGCCGAGGCCCCTCCGGGGCCCGCCCGTCCCTGTGCCACGTTCCCCCGCCCTCCCGTCCCCCGGCCGCGGAGGGTTTCGGCCGCCGGCCTGGTAGCGGGGCCTACCAGGCCTGGCGGGGATCCCGCAGTTCCTCCGGGGTCTGCTCGGGCAGCCACGTGTGCCCGACGTCCGTGCGCCACAAGCCGCCGGGGCGCGGCGGGTACTCCTGCGTGGGCGGGGCCGGTTCATGGAAGCGCCCGGTACGCGGCAGCGGCAGCTCCACCAGTTTTCCCTCATGGAACATCCACAGCCCGAAGCAGTCGTCGTCCTCGTCGTGGAGCATGACCTGCACGCAATACGGTTGGTTCCACGGCAGCGCCTCCAGGTCCTTCAGAATCCCGACGCGCTGGCTCTCCCGGAAGAACTCGATGTACCACCCGCCGACGAACCAGCCGGGGATTCGCTCGAACCGGCCGCGCCACGTGCGCGACTCGTCGTCCCGCGTCAGCGGCTCCATCACCTCGTCCTCGTACCGAGCCAGCACGAGGACCTGCGCCATTCTGCTCATGGCCGTATGTGACCGCACGTGACCCCTGCAGGCAAGCCGGTTTCCCGGAGGGGGCCGCTAACCCGTCACCTGCGAGAACGGGCCCCGGAGCGGCTGCAGCCGGGCCGTCCCTGGGCCGTCAGAGGGAGCCCAGGGACGGCCGACGACGGCCAATGACGACCACGACCGTCAGGCCCCCGCCGGTCGGCGCCCAGGTCAGGGCCCCGGGACCATACGCGTTTCCCCCGGGGGATGGACGTCAGGCAAGATGGGGTGTATCTGCCCACCCACGATCTGCCGGACGGTTTCTCTTGGCTGAGTTCATCTACACCATGCGCAAGACGCGCAAGGCGCACGGCGACAAGGTGATTCTCGATGACGTCTTCCTGAACTTCCTGCCCGGCGCGAAGATCGGTGTCGTCGGCCCGAACGGTGCCGGTAAGTCCACCGTTCTGAAGATCATGGCGGGCCTTGAGCAGCCGTCGAACGGTGACGCCTTCCTGTCGCCCGGCTACACCGTCGGCATCCTCATGCAGGAGCCCGAGCTCGACGAGTCCAAGACCGTCCTGGAGAACGTCCAGGACGGCGCGGCCGAGACCATGGCGAAGCTCAAGCGCTTCAACGAGGTCGCCGAGCTGATGGCGACCGACTACACGGACGCCCTCCTTGAGGAGATGGGCAGGCTCCAGGAGGACCTGGACCACTCCAACGCCTGGGACCTCGATGCCCAGCTGGAACAGGCCATGGACGCCCTGGGCTGCCCGCCCGGCGAGTGGCCCGTCACCACCCTCTCCGGTGGCGAGAAGCGCCGCGTCGCGCTCTGCAAGCTGCTGATCGAGGCCCCGGACCTGCTCCTCCTCGACGAGCCCACCAACCACCTCGACGCCGAGTCGGTGAACTGGCTGGAGCAGCACCTCTCGAAGTACGCGGGCGCCGTGGTGGCCGTCACCCACGACCGCTACTTCCTGAACAACGTCGCCGAGTGGATCCTGGAACTCGACCGCGGCCGCGCGCACCCGTACGAGGGCAACTACTCCACCTACCTCGAAAAGAAGGCCCAGCGCCTCAAGGTCGAGGGCCGCAAGGACGAGAAGCGCCAGAAGCGCCTCAAGGAAGAGCTGGAGTGGGTGCGGTCCAACGCCAAGGGGCGTCAGACCAAGTCCAAGGCCCGTCTGGCCCGCTACGAGGAGATGGCGGCCGAGGCGGACAAGATGCGGAAGCTGGACTTCGAGGAGATCCAGATCCCGCCGGGCCCGCGCCTCGGTTCCATCGTCGTCGAGGTCAACAACCTCTCCAAGGCCTTCGGCGACAAGGTCCTGATCGACGACCTGTCCTTCACCCTGCCGCGCAACGGCATCGTGGGCATCATCGGCCCGAACGGCGCCGGCAAGACCACGCTCTTCAAGATGATCCAGGGCCTGGAGACGCCGGACTCCGGTGCCATCAAGGTCGGCGACACGGTCAAGATCTCGTACGTCGACCAGAGCCGCGCCAACATCGACCCCAAGAAGACCCTCTGGGCGGTCGTGTCGGACGAGCTGGACTACATCAACGTCGGCCAGGTCGAGATGCCGTCCCGCGCGTACGTCAGCGCCTTCGGCTTCAAGGGTCCGGACCAGCAGAAGCCGGCCGGCGTCCTGTCCGGTGGTGAGCGCAACCGCCTCAACCTGGCGCTGACGCTCAAGGAGGGCGGCAACCTGCTGCTCCTCGACGAGCCCACCAACGACCTCGACGTCGAGACGCTCTCCTCGCTGGAGAACGCCCTGCTTGAGTTCCCCGGTGCGGCCGTGGTCATCTCCCACGACCGCTGGTTCCTGGACCGGGTCGCCACCCACATCCTCGCCTACGAGGGCGAGTCCAAGTGGTACTGGTTCGAGGGCAACTTCGAGTCCTACGAGAAGAACAAGATCGAGCGTCTTGGCCCGGACGCGGCCCGTCCGCACCGCGCCACGTACAAGAAGCTCACCCGAGGCTGAGGTCAGCATGGCCAGACACCACTACCGGTGCCCCCTGCGCTGGTCGGACATGGACTCCTTCGGCCACGTGAACAACGTGGTCTTCCTCCGCTACCTGGAGGAGGCGAGGATCGACTTCATGTTCCGGCTGGCGCCGGGGGAGGGCAGCGAGTCCTTCACGGGCGGGTCCGTCGTGGCCCGGCACGAGATCGACTACAAGCTGCCTCTCGTGCACCGTCACGAGCCGGTGCTCATCGAGTCCTGGGTGACCCGGATCGGCGCCGCGTCCCTGACCATCGGCTACGAGGTCAAGGACGAGGCGACCGGCGACGAGCCCGAGAGGGTCTACGTGCGCGCCTCGACGGTGGTCGTGCCGTACAACCTCGCCGAGGGGCGGCCGCGCCGCATCACGGCCGAGGAGAAGCACTTCCTCGCGAAGTACCTCGACGAGCCGACCGGCCCGGAAGGACGCCTCGCGGCATGAACGAGCAGCTGCACTTCGCCGACCCCGGGGAGGCGGCCGACCTCGCCGCCTTCCTGGGCCGGCTGGTGCACTACGACCGGGCCGCCGCCGTCCGCCTCCAGGCGGGCGGCGGCGCGCTCGCGGTCTTCGGCCGGCCGCCGTCCTTCGAGGTCCTGGCCATCCGTACGGTGCGGCTCGCCGCACCCCTCGCCGCGCCGCTGGACCTGACCGTCTCCGCCGGCGAGCTGCTGGAGGCCGTGGACGAGGCGGCGGCCTCGGCCGCCGTGCCCGGATCGGTCACCGGACCGCCCTGGGCCGGGGTGCTGCCGCCCCGCGGCGGCTGGCGGGAGCTGGCCGGCCTGCCCGCCCCGGACGGCGTACGGGCGGCCGTGGCCGCCTCCGTCGCGGAGTTCCGGGCCCGTGACGAGGCCCTGCCCCCGCAGCACCGCACCCGGGCCGAGCGGGACCGTATCGGCCGGGAGATCTGGTCCCGGACACTGGGCGACACCGAACTCCCGCTGCGCGCCGCGCACGCCGCCCAGTCCCTGGGCTTCCTGCGCCCGGTACGGGCCGCCGCGCCGGCACCCGTCCCCGCCTCCGCACACACCGGCTCCGCCGGTTCCGCGCCGGGGGCCGCTTCCGCAGCCGGCTCAGCTTCCGCAGCCGGCACCGCTGCCGCCGCTGCTTCCGGCTCCGCCGCCGTGTCCGCCTCCGCCGCGGGCTCCGGCTCCGCCGTCCCCGCCCCGCTGGCACTGCTCGCCGCCGGGAGCTGGCTGCGGCTGCGCACCCCGTACGGCTCCGTCGCCACCCGCCGCCCCGCGGACGCGGGCGGTCCCGGCGGCCTGGGCGCCTTCCAGGTCCGCCCGGTCTGACCCGCGAGTTCGCGCGGGAGCGGGCGAGGGGCCCGGGCCCTTTAGCCCGCCGTGTTGATCATCGAAGCGGCCGCGTACGTCAGGTATTTCCACAGCTGCGCCTCGTGCTCCGGCGCCAGCCCCAGCTCGTCCAGCGCCACCCGCATGTGCTTCAGCCAGGCGTCGTGCGCCGCCGCGTCCACCTGGAAGGGCGCGTGCCGCATCCGCAGGCGCGGGTGTCCCCGGTGCTCGCTGTAGGTGGTCGGGCCGCCCCAGTACTGCATCAGGAACAGCGCGAAGCGCTCCTCGGCGGGGCCCAGGTCCTCCTCCGGGTACATCGGGCGCAGCAGCGGGTCCTGCGCGACCCCCTGGTAGAAGCGCCGGACGAGGCGGCGGAAGGTGTCCTCGCCACCGACCTGCTCGTAGAAGGTCTGCTCCTGCAGCGTGCCCCGCGGAATCTCATTCACCCGACCATCGTCTCAGACGCCCGGACGGAGGACCCGGGTCCTAGGACCCCTCACCGGGGGCCCGCGGAACGCCCGCCGACCCCGCGCGGTCGCACGCGGGAGCCTCCCGCAGCACAGTGGAGACATGGGCGCACACACCCCACGTACCGCGGCCCGCGATCTGCGGGAGACCGCGCACGCCGCCCAGGTGCGGGAGCTGACCGCCGCCGGTGCGCTGGACGACCCGGCCTGGCGGGCCGCCTTCGCCGCCGTGCCCCGGCACGTCTTCGTCCCCTACTTCTGGACCGGCCGCGGGGCCGGCCACGAGCGCCTGTGGGCCGACGACCCGGACCCCGAGCAGCGGGCCCGCTGGCTGCGCGGGGTCTACACCGACGCCCCGCTCGCGACCCGCCTGCGCGACGGCGAACTACTCTCCTCCAGCAGCCAGCCCTCCCTCATGGCGAAGATGCTGGAGGCGCTGGAGGTACGCGACGGCGACAACGTGCTGGAGATCGGCGCCGGCACCGGCTACAACGCCGGGCTCCTGTGCCACCGGCTCGGCGACGGCCTCGTCACCACCATCGACCTCGACGAGGAGATCACCGAGTCCGCGCGGGCGCACCTGGCCCAGCTCGGCTACCGGCCCGCCGTGGTCACCGGCGACGGAGCGAGGGGCTGCCCGTCCCGGGGCCCGTTCGACCGGATCATGGTCACCTGCACCCTGCCGCTGATCCCGCCCGCCTGGCTCGGCCAGTGCCGCCCCGGCGCGCGCATCCTGGCCCCACTGTCGACCGGGCTGATCGCCCTCACGGTCCGGGACGCGGGCTTCGCGGAGGGCCGCTTCCTCCACACCCCGGCCTACTTCGTCCCCCTGCGCGGGGCCACGGCCTCACCGCCCCCGCCGGCGGAGGCGGTGCGGGGGCTCCCGTACGAGATGGTGGAGAACGAGCGCTTCCAGTTCATGCTCGTCCTCACCTGGGGCGTCCTGCACCCCCGCGAGGCCCTGGACCTGTGGCGCGCCGAGGGCCGCCCGCCCCGCGAACGCTTCGGCGTCACGGTCACCCCCGAAGGCCAGTGGTCCTGGCTCGACGACCCCCAGGGCCCGTACGTCTGGCCCCTGTCCCCGGACACTCCGTAGACCGCCGCCCCGGACCGGAGGCCCGCGGGCGGTCGGGGACGCCCGGCAGCGGTCACCGGTGGTCGCCGGAATGCGAACTCCGGGGCATGTTTGATCAGTTGCGGATATGGTGCCCGGGTGGAAGGCCCGCGTCACGTCCTTGGGGGAGCAGCGTTGAGTATCGGTTCTGAGCCGTCCGAGCACGGGATCGCCCTCGTCCTCGTCGCCGGATACGCCGGATCCGGCAAATCGGAAGCCGGCAAGATGATGTCGCAGGCGACCGGCTGGCCGCTGCTGGACAAGGACACGTTGACCAGGCCCCTGACGGAGTCATTGCTCACCCACCTCAACGGCGACCCTGACGACCGGCAGAGCAGCGTCTATGCCGAGAGCGTGCGCCCGTTGGAGTACGAGTCCCTGATGAAGGCGTGCTGGGAGAACCTTGAGTGCGGGGTACCGGTCGTGGCCGTCGCGCCGTTCCTCGGCGAAGTCGTCGACGAGCAGTGGGCCGTCCGCACGCGCAGGCACTGCGCACGGTTGGGCGCAGGGCTGGAGGTGGTGTGGGTCGACAGTGACGCGTCGTCGATGCGCGAACGGCTCACCTCGCGCAACGCGGCCCGGGACACGTGGAAACTCGCGAACTGGCGGAGGTACCTCGCGTCGATCTCCCTGGAGCGGCGCCCGGTCGGGGAGTTCCACCTCGTCGACAACCGGATCACCGCGATGACGCCGCTCGCCGAGCAGGTGGAGTCGGTGGCCCTCGTCCTGTCCGGCCGGTACCGGGAGGACCAGGCGTGAACGCGCGGAACGGCGGGAGGCCCGGCGGCGTGGTGCTTTTCGGCCCTCCGACAGCGGGCAAGGACACAGTGAGTGCCGCGCTGGCAGCCCTGGACGCCCGCTACGGGCAACTGCCCAAGATCAAGGTGGGCGCCGGCCGGACAACCGGCTACCGCATGGCGGACCGTGCCGAGCTGGACGCGTTGCGCGCCGCCGGCCGGCTGGTGCTGGAGACCGAGAGGTACGGGAACACGTACGCGGTGGACCGGGCGGATCTGGACGCGATGACCGGGGCCGGGCGGATCCCTCTGGTGCACCTCGGAAGCGTCGACCACTTGCGCACCTTCAACGCCGCCGTCCGCGAGCCGTGGCTGCGCGTACTTCTGTGGGTGCCCCGCGACGTGTGTGAGCAGCGGTCCCGGGGGCGGGGCGACCGGGACACGGCGGACCGTCTCGCCGCCTGGGACGAGGCGCTGGCCGACCTGGGCGCGGTACCCGGCGGGGAAGAGCCGTTCGACCTCCTGCTGCGGACCGACCGCACAGCTCCGGCCGACACCGCGGCCCTGGTGTTGCGAGCCCGCGCGGACACCGGGCGGGACGAGGTACCGGCCGGGAGTCTGGCCGCCTTTCTGGGGGATGACGCGACCGCTGGACGGTCGCCGGCCGGATAGCGGGTCGGGTCGTGGATCGAGGTGGGGGAGACGGATGGCGACGATCAGCACGCTGGCCGAGCTGGCACGTGCCGCGGAGCTGGACGCAGCGGCAGGACATGGGCGTGATCTGACCATCAGACAGCGGGACATCGACGAGCCTCTCGTCCTGGACTCGCTCTCGGCCGGCCGGCTGGCGCTGAACCGGGTCAACGTGGCCGGCGCCGTCACCGTACGGTCGTGCGTCATCGAGGAGTTGGTCGTGGACCACTGCACGGCCGACGCCCTGCAGGTCAGCAATTCCCGAATCGGCCGACTGATCGTCCGCAACACGCCGCGCAGTACCGAGGTCGACGTCAGCGAATCGACCCTGGAGGCATTGGATGTGCACTCCTGCGGCCCGACCCGTTTCGAGGGCGTGCGGGTCTCGGACTCGGTGCAGATCGCGGCGATGCGCGGGCCCGTCCAGCTCAAGCGGCTGCGGGCGGCCACGGTGTCCCTGCGCAGCCAGGCGGCCGTCGGCCGCCAGCGGAAGCCGCGGGTGTCCCTGGAGAACGTGAACGTCACGGAGACCGTCACCCTCGACGACCTGTGGCTGGAGTCCCTCACACTCGACGAGGTCGACGTGTCCGCCCTGCTCCTGCGGCGTGTACGCGTGGACGCCCCCTTCCGCGGTACGGGTGTGCGGTGCCGAGACGGCCTGCGCATCAACGGCATGGTGGTGCCGGGCGAGGCGAGCGCGCTGCTCGACAGCGAGGTCCGAGGGGCGGTCGTGGTCCGCGGACTGCGCCATGTGGCGACCGTGCCCGCGCAGCGTCGGCAGCCGGCCGAGGACGATGCGCACCCGGCTGCCGCCGGCACCGCGGAACTCGTCTTCCGGTCCTCCACCCTCTCCAGCCTCGCCGCGAGCGCCGATGACGGGTCTCCGGTCGTCGTGGAGCTGGCGGACACGGCGGTCAGGGCACTCGCGGTACCCACCGGTCCGGCCAGGTTCCGGCTCGCGGGCACGAGCAGCGTCCAGGAAGTGGATCTCGGCGACGTGGTCTTCCGCAGCGATGAGCAGGTCACGGGCTTCATGGATCGCGTGTTCACCCGGGTGAGCCCCGGCGCGCTGGAGGCAGTACGGTCCACCCTCACCCGGCGCAGGCGCATGTCAGAGGGCGACCAGCTGTACTACTTCACTCGACAGCGGGAGGCCGCCGAACGACCCCTGCTCCGACGCCTTGCGGGCCGGGGACTGCTCGGGGGAGTTCTCGGGTGGGGTGTTCGAGCCCGTAATCCTGCGCGCACTCTGGGCGCCGCCATGCTGTCCACAGGAGTACTCCTGCACCTCTCCGGGGCCGCACGGGGACCGCGGGGCGCGGGCCTGCTCGACCTGGTGGCCGCGGGGAAGGCCCTCACTCTGGCCTGCGCGTTGTGGCTCAACGTGGGCATGGGGGCCCCGTCCGAGCTGAAGACCCACGCCTGGACACTGCTCGCGGTGTGCTGCGCCGGAGGAGGACTCCTCTTCACGACCCTCACCGTAGGCATCGTCATCCGCAAGCTCGTCCGCTGACCCGGTGCCTTCCCCGGCGCGACCGAGGCCGCCTCATCCCTCCGGCGGGAGCCGCCGGAGCAGTGCGAGGGCTTCCTCGACAGTGAGGTCGGCGTCGCGCGCCGCGCCCCAGCCGTCGAGTGCGGCCGAGGCGGCGAGCATCATCTCGTCGGGAAGACCCGCATCGCGGAACAGGGCGGCCGCGTCGGTCAGCTCGGGGCCCCAGCGCCAGGCGCGGGCGGCCGTTTTCGGGATGTAGTCGATTTCGGTGAGGTAGCTGCCCATCCGCTTGGCCGCGATGGCCAGGAGCTCCTCGCCGACACCGTGCGCCTGCGCGGCGGCGTACGAGAAGGCCGCGAGGACGCGGGACGCCTTCTGGTAGCTGGAATAGGCGAGTTTCAGCGCCGAGGCGGCCCCCGCCTCGACCCCCAGGGTCCTGGTGCGGACGTCCGTACCGGCGAAGAGACGCTCGACCGCGCCGGTACGCGAGGGGTCTCCGGAGAGGTAGAGCGTGGGCGTCTTCCCCCCGAC
This sequence comes from Streptomyces sp. NPDC058662, assembly GCF_042716255.1. Lineage (NCBI taxonomy): Bacteria > Bacillati > Actinomycetota > Actinomycetes > Kitasatosporales > Streptomycetaceae > Streptomyces > Streptomyces sp. NPDC058662. Next base: position 29,865 of record NZ_JBHXRU010000065.1, read on the forward strand.
GGGCGGCGAGCCGATCACCGCGGCGTCGACGACCGTCGCGTCGGGGAGGAGGGCGGCGATGCGTTCGACGCGGTCCGGGGAGACCGCGTTCGCCTCGACATAGGTCCGCTCCGCGAAACCGTACGCCGCGACACGGGCGGCGAGCTCCTCTGCCGCGGCGGGCGGGCACAGGGACAGGACGATGTCCGCGCGGTCCAGGAGGCAGGAGAAGGGGGCGGGTTCGAGCCCGGCGTCGTCGGCGCGCTGCCGGGTGGCGGCGCTGCGGCCGTCGGGACACCACAGGACGGTGATCCCCCGGGTGCGCAACTGGGCGCCGAAGGCGGCCCCCATGCTGCCGGGGTGCAGCAGTGCCACCGTGGTAGCGGATTCCGTCATCGGCTTCGTCCTCCGCCGGGGCTCCGGTCCAGGAGCTGCCGGATGGCCGCGAGCGCCGTGGCAGCCGTTCGGTCGGGGGCGGGCAGGACGGTCGGCCAGTCGAATGTGCCGCTGATCCACAGAGTGCCGAGTCCGGCGGAACGGCCGCCCACGATGTCCTTGACGGGGTCGTCACCGACCATCCACCCGCCGCGCTCCGGGGCCGCACCGCACCGACCGGCTGCAGCGGCGAAGATGCGAGGGTCGGGCTTCCGGAACCCCAGCTCCGCGGACACGCACACCCCGTGCACGCGGGGTGCGATGCCGGTGGCGCGCAATTTGGCCCCCTGGATGTCCGCGGCGCCGTTCGTCACGACGCCGACACGCCAACCCCTTGCCCTCAGCTCGTCCAGCCCGTCGAGGACCTCGTCCGGACAGACGCTGGTGGCTGCCATGTCCGCCACGTACTCCTGCCACAGGCCCTCGGCCGAGACGGCCAGTCCGTAGCGGCTCCTTACCACCGAGAAGTCCTCGACGCCGGCACGTTCGGTGAGGCGCGCGAGCACCGCCTCGTACGCGTCGACGCCGAGGTGATGGCGATCGGCCAGACGGGCCACCGCCGCTTCGAGCGCACGACGGCGGTTGATGAGGGTGTCGTCGAGGTCGAAGAGGGCCAGGCACTGCACACGCGCAGACTAGTACGCGGGTCCGGGCCGCGTGCGCCTGGAGCGACAGCGGAAGGCCGCCGGCCCCCGTGGTGCGGGCCCGGCGGCCGGACGTCCGGGCCCGGGGGGTCAGGCGCGGTGGATGGTGATGGTGGTCCAGGCGCCTACGTGGACGCGGTCGCCGTCGGTGAGGGGGACCGGGACGTAGGGCTGGATGGGGTCCTCACCGCCGTTGATGGTGGTGCCGTTGGTGGAGTTCTGGTCGACCACCGCCCAGCTGCCGTCGGGCTGCTGGACGAGGACGGCGTGCTGGTGGGAGACGCCCGGGTCCTCCGGCGGGACCGCGAGGTCGATGTCCGGGGACTCGCCCGTGGAGGCGCGGCGCCGGCCGATGGTGATCTGGCCGCCGGAGAGGGGGAGGTGCTGTTCCGGGGAGTACGCGGGCAGGTTGAGGCCGGCCGCCTCGGGGCCGCTGCGCTGCATCATCGCCATGAAGTACGAGCGGTCGGGGCCGATCGTCGCGCTCCAGGACCCGCCGTGCGGCGAGAAGGGCTGGTGCTGCTGCGGGGGCTGCTGCTGTGGGCGCGGCTGCGGGGCCGGGGGCTGCTGCTGGTACTGGTGCGTCTGCTGGGGGTACTCCCGCTGCGGGGGCGGCGGGGGCTGCTGCTGGTACTGGGGCTGCGGCTGCTCGTGCCCGGGGGGCGGCAGCAGCCAGTCGTCCTCGCGCTGGAGCGGCTCGGCGGGCCGGTTGACGCGGGACGGGCGTGAGCCCTGGTAGTCGAAGTGGTCCTGGGAGTACTGGGCCGGGGGCGGCCCGGGCTGCGGGGCCGGCGGGTGGGCGCCGCCGCCGTGAGGGCTTCCGCCGTGGGGGCCGCCGCCGTGGGCGCCCGTGTCCGGGGCCGGCGGGGCGTACGAAGTCGGCGTACGCGTCAGGAAGTTGTACCGGCACTCCTCGCAGAACGGGGCCATGGCCTCGCGCGGGGTGCGGCACTGCGGGCAGAGCTCTGCCTGGGCGGTCGGGGCGCCGCCGGTCGGGGGGAAGCCGTAGCCGTAGGAGGGCGCGGCGGGCGCCCCCTCGGTGGCAGCCATGCGGTGGCCGCAGACCTCGCACCAGTCGTCGGAGGCGGACTGGTGCCCGTTCGGGCAGGTCGGCATGGCGGCGCTTCCCCCTTCTTCTCCCTGCGGCATCGCGTCAGGTGTTCTCAGGTCTTCTTCACTCGGACGGTCTGTGTGGAACGCGTTTCGAGGGTCATCTCGTCGGCGTCCGCGACCTTTGCTTTCAGCCGCACAGTACCCGCCACCGCGTCCACGACATCCACCACCTTCGAGAGAAGTCTGGCAGTGTCCGCGTTCCCGGACACACTGGCGAGCTGTACGGCGCGTCCCAGTTTGGCCGTGGCGCCGTCCACATCACCCAGTTTGCGGGCTTCCAGGCCCTGCTGGATGGCCTGTGCCAGCTCGGCCTGGCCGGTGTAGTGGGCCACCTGCGGGTGGATGGCGGTGGAGGCGGCCAGGTCCTTCGTCCACACCGCGCGCACCAGGCCCTGGGCGAGGGCGGGGGCCGGGAACCCGCCCGCGGCCGGGGCTCCGCCCGCCGCGGGGGGCAGGACGAGCGAGGCGCGGGCGGCGAGCATCTCCTGCCCCACGGCCGCGCTCGGCACGCGCACGCACACGTGGTACTCGCGGGACTCGTCCCCCCACGATCCCGTCGGGTAGTCGCCCGCCCGCGGTCCCGCCTCGACGCGGCGGCCGGTCAGGTCCTGGACGGAGGGTGCGACCTGCTTCACGTACTGGATCTCCGCGCCGACGGGCGTCCACAGCCGCAGGGCCACGTCCGCGACCTCCTTGCCCATGACGTTCTCCATCATGCGCGTGAAGTCCCCGGCGAGGTGCGCCGGGTCGGCGACGATGTCGGCGGAGCCGAGCAGCGCGCTCGCGATGCCCGTCACCTCCTTGACCTCCCAGTCGGTGCCCACGCCGCGGGCGTCGCAGGTGAAGCGTCCCGCGCAGGCGTCGAGGGTGGCGCGGAGCACGGCCGGGTCCTCGTGCTCGTTGCGGCCGTCGGTGAGCAGGATCCCGTGCCGGATGGTGGCGGTGGAGCCGCGCAGCAGTCCGTCCGCGAGGCGCAGCCAGGTGCCGATGGCGGTGCCGCCGCCGGAGCTGAGGCCGCGCAGCGCCTCCTTCGCCTCGGCGCGGGAGGCCGGGCCGGCGACCGCGAGCCGGCCCCGGCCGGGGAAGACCTCCCTGGCCGCGTGCGTACCGGCGATCACGGCGAACGAGGTGCCGTCGCGCAGGGTGTCGATCGCGGCGGCGGTGGCCTCGCGGGCGCCGCGCATCTTGTCGGGCGGGTAGTCCATCGAGCCCGAGCAGTCGACCATGATCACGACGGCGGCGTCCTGACCGTGCACGCGCGCGGTGGTGGCGGTGGCCCCGCCGGTGGAGGTCACCGTGACGATGGCGTGGACGTCCCGCCCGCCCTCGGGGAGGAACTCGTTCTGGTACACCTCCACGCTGAAGCGCGGGGCGCTCGGCTTGGCGAAGTTCGCCATCGGTTGGGCTCCTGGGGGCTCGGTCGGGCCGGGGCGGGGCAGGGCGGGCACGGGAGGGCGGGCGGGGCGGTGCGGGTCGGGCGGATCCGGCGCGCGGGCCGGGGCCCCGGGCGGGCAGCGGCTCGGCCCCGGGGGCCGGCCCGACCCGCCCGGAACGCCCGGTCAGCCCCGGGGGCGCGCCTCCGCTTCCGCCTCCGCTTGCGGTCGCGCGCCGGGCTGCGCGGCGAACGGTACGACCGCCACGGTGACGTTGTCGTGGCCACCCCCGTCGAGCGCGTGCCCCACCAGGACCTGGGCGCTGTGCAAGGGGCGCGCGGCGGCGTCCGAGGGCAGGACCTGGGCCATCTCGCGAGCGGACTCCGCGTAGTTCCACAGGCCGTCGGTGCAGACCACGACCACGCCCGGGTGGTCGGGTTTGAAGGTGGCGGTGTGCGGTTCGAGTTCGTACGCGTCGGCGCCCAGCCAGCCGGTGATCGCGTGCGCGCGGACGTCGGCGTACGCCTCGGCCTCGCCCATCAGGCCGGCGGCGACCATCTGGGCGGCCCACGAGTCGTCCTCGGTGAGACGGCGCGGCAGCGCGGCGCGGTCGTCCGGGACCCAGTAGGCGCGGCTGTCGCCGACCCATCCGATCGTCAGCAGCCCGCCGCTGACCACGGCGCCGACCAGGGTGCAGGCGGGGGCGTTCTGCGCGCCCGGGACCTCCGGGGCCAGCGCGTTGACCGCGGCGGCCGCCGCCAGGATCGCCTCGTGCATGGCCTCCTGGGGGTGGGCCCCGCGCGGGAGCGCGTCGAGCAGGGCCTCGTTGGCGGCGCCGGCCGCGGCGGCCGACGCCTCGTCGGGGCGGCTGGCGGAGGAGACGCCGTCGCAGACGATGGCCACGGTCGCGGCGGAACCGTCGGGCAGGGCGGTGGCCGCCACGGCGAAGGAGTCCTCGTTGCGGTGGTGGCGCAGGCCCCGGTCGCTGACCGCGGCCACGCTCCCGAGCTCCTCCTCCTGGTGGTCCCGCTCCCGGGGCTGCGCGTGCCCGCAGTGCTCGCAGTAGCCGTCGGTGTCGACGTGCCCGGCCCGGCAGGCGACACAGGTCCGGCCGGCGCCGGCGGCCGAGGGGGCGCCGTCGGGCGGGGTGCCGGCGCCGTCCGGCGCGTGGGGGGCGGCGCCGTACGGGTCCCCGTCGCCCGGCGCGCTCCCGTCGCTCGCCGGGCCCGCGCCCCCGGGCCCGCTCCACGGCGCCCCGGGGGCGGGGGAGGCGTACGGGCTCTCCTGCGCGGTGCCGGTGCCGGTGCCGGTGCCGGTTCCGGTGCCCTCCGGCGGGGTGTGGTCGCCCGGCACGTCGTACGGGGTCCGGGCGCCGTCCGCGCCGGCGCCCTGGTGCTGCTCCGGCGGGCCCCACGGGGCTCCCTCCGGGGGCGTGCCGCCGCCGGGCAGGTCGTAGCGGGCCGGCGCGGGCCCGGCGGACGCGGGGCGGGCCGGGTACCCGGCTCCCGGCTCCGCCCGCTGCTCCGGATCCGGTTCCTGTTCCCGCCCCGGCCGCTGCTCCGCCGGGGGCGTGGCGGCCCAGTCGGCCGGGTCGCCCACCAGGGTCGGGGCGGCCGCGGCCACGCTGCCCCACCCGGGGGCGGGTTCGGCGAGGCCGTGGCCCCCGCGGGCGGCCGACGCGCCGTGGCCGCCGTCCGCGGCGCGCGGCGCGGGCCGGACCGGGATCGTGGGATGGTCCCCGGCCGGGGCCGGTGGAGGACCGGCGACGGCGTAGCCGCAGACGCCGCAGAAACGATCACCCTCCTCCAGCGGTTCCGCGCAGCTGGGGCAGCCAGACGGCCGATGCATCGACATCAATCACACCCACGTCCGGGGACGGAAACGGTTTGCCCGCTCCACCAGTTCGATCCTTTCCTCGCCCCGCTGTGCCAGCCGTGCGAGGACACGGTACGAGCGCTCCAGGCCGAAGCGCAGGCCCCGCTCGTCCAGTTGGCTACCGAGCAGCGAGGTCCGGCCGGGGTCGGAACCCCGGCTACCCGACAGTACCCAGTCGAGGGCCGCGCCCAGAACCTCCGTCGCGAGGCGCTCCCGCCGTTCCGGGTCCAGACCGAACCGCCGGAGCGCCTCCACCTGCTCCGAGGCGGCCACCAGATCGGGCAGCAGCGGCTCCTGCGGGGTCCGGTCGCGCAGACGTGCGCGTACGGCCGCCACCCGCGCGGCGGTGTAGTGGATGGACGCCTCCGGTACGGACTCCAGCGTGCGCACCGCTCCCGCGCGGTCGCCGGCGGCCAGCTGCACCCGGGCCAGCCCGAAGGCCGCGCTCACGAACCCCGGGTCGGTGGTCCAGACGAGGCGGTAGTACTCGGCGGCGTTGTCCAGCTGCCCGAGCACCTCCGCGCAGAGTCCGAGGGCCAGCTTCGGGGCGGGCTCTCCCGGGAAGGCGTCGTAGATCGCGTCGAACGACAGGGCCGCGATCTCGTCCTCGCCGGCGGCCAGGGAGGCGATCCCGCGCGCCCACACCACCCGCCAGTCGTCGGGGTACCGGGCCTCCAGCTCCGCCAGGGCGCGGACGGCGAAGGGCAGCTCGCCGAGCTCCAGCCGGGCCCGCAGCTCGCGCAGCCGCAACTCGGCGGAGTCGGCCGGCGCCGAGCCGAGTGCGCCGAGCAGGTCGGCCGGGGCGGAGGCCAGCAGTCCGGCCAGGAAGCCGGCGTTGGGGTCGCCCGCGTCGACCAGCGGTACGGGCAGGGCCAGCGCGGTGTCGCGTGCGTCGAGGGTGGTGGCCGACGGGTGCGCTGCCGTCGACGGGACCGCCGGGGGCGCCGCCCACGTCGCCGGCGCGGGCGGCGCCGGGGCCCGCCGGGGGC
>NZ_JBHXRU010000066.1:0-35496 GCF_042716255.1 Streptomyces sp. NPDC058662
GGCCGCGGGTCTCCCCGGGCACCGCCCCTTCGTACGGGACGCGACGGCGGCCGCTCAGCCCTCCGTCACGCCCAGGCGCTCCAGGATGAGCTCCTTGACGCGAGCCGCGTCGGCCTGGCCGCGCGTGGTCTTCATGACCGCGCCGACCAGGGCGCCGACGGCGGCGACCTTGCCGCCGCGGATCTTGTCCGCGATGGCGGCGTTGCCCGCGATGGCCTCGTCCACGGCCGCGCCCAGCGCGCCCTCGTCCGAGACGACCTTCAGGCCGCGCTTCTCGACGACCTCGTCCGGGGTGCCCTCGCCGGCGAGGACGCCTTCCAGGACCTGCCGGGCCAGCTTGTCGTTCAGCTCACCGGCCGCGACCAGGGCCGCCACCCGGGCCACCTGGGCCGGGGTGATCGGCAGCTCGTCCACGACGACGCCCTGCTCGTTGGCGTTGCGGGCCAGCTCGCCCATCCACCACTTGCGCGCGGCGGCCGAGTCGGCGCCCGCCTCGATCGTGGCGACGATGGAGTCCACCGCGCCGGCGTTGAGGATCGACTGCATGTCGTGCTCGGTGACGCCCCACTCCTCGCGGAGCCGGTTGCGGCGCACCCGCGGCATCTCGGGCAGACCGCCGCGCAGCTCCTCGACCCAGGTGCGGGCCGGGGCCACGGGCACCAGGTCGGGCTCCGGGAAGTAGCGGTAGTCCTCGGCGTTGTCCTTGATGCGGCCGGCCGTGGTGGAGCCGTCCTCCTCGTGGAAGTGCCGGGTCTCCTGCACGATCGAGCCGCCCGACGAGAGCACCGCCGCGTGGCGCTGGATCTCGAAGCGGGCCGCGCGCTCGACGGAGCGCAGCGAGTTGACGTTCTTCGTCTCGCTGCGGGTGCCGAACGGCGCCTCGGGGGTGGGGCGCAGCGACAGGTTCACGTCGCAGCGCATCTGGCCCTTGTCCATGCGGGCCTCGGAGACGCCGAGCGCCTTGATGACCTCGCGCAGCTCGGCGACGTACGCCTTGGCGACCTCGGGGGCCCGCTCGCCCGCGCCCTCGATGGGCTTGGTGACGATCTCGATGAGCGGGATGCCGGCGCGGTTGTAGTCCAGCAGGGAGTGCGACGCGCCGTGGATACGGCCGGTGGCGCCGCCGACGTGCAGCGACTTGCCGGTGTCCTCCTCCATGTGGGCGCGCTCGATCTCCACGCGGAAGATCTCGCCGTCCTCCAGCTGCACGTCGAGGAAGCCGTTGAAGGCGATCGGCTCGTCGTACTGCGAGGTCTGGAAGTTCTTCGGCATGTCCGGATAGAAGTAGTTCTTCCGGGCGAAGCGGCACCACTCGGCGATCTCGCAGTTCAGCGCGAGGCCGATCTTGATGGCGGACTCGATGCCGATCTCGTTGACGACCGGCAGCGCGCCGGGCAGGCCCAGGCAGACCGGGCAGGTCTGCGAGTTGGGCTCGGCGCCCAGCTCGGTCGAGCAGCCGCAGAACATCTTGGTCCTGGTGCCGAGCTCGACATGGACCTCCAGGCCCATGACGGGGTCGTACGAGGAGAGAGCGTCCTCGTACGACAGCAGTTCAGTGAAGCTCACGGATGTTCCCTCTCAGCCCAGCAGGACGTCGTCGTCGCCGAGGCGCTTCAGCTCGCGGTACAGGATCGCGAGGCCGGTGATGATGGCGGCGGCGGACACTGCGGCGTCGACCAGCTTCAGCACGTCGTTCTCGGTGTGGGCCTTCCTGGCCTGCTTGATGACGCTGAGGGCACCGAAAGCGGTGGTGCCGATCGACAGGTAGGTGCCGGTCTTGGACTTCTTGAAGCCCTTGGCCTTGGACAGTGCACTGGTGCTCACAGGGACGGTGCCTCCTCAAGCAGCGGGTGACCCCAACGGGCGACGAAGGCGGCCTCGACGGCCGCGCCGACCTTGTACAGCCGGTCGTCCTTCATCGCGGGGGCGATGATTTGCAGCCCGACCGGGAGGCCGTCCTCCGGCGCCAGGCCGCAGGGGAGCGACATGGCGGCGTTGCCGGCCAGGTTGGTCGGGATGGTGCACAGGTCCGCGAGGTACATGGCGAGGGGGTCGTCGCTGCGCTCACCGATCGGGAAGGCGGTGGTCGGGGTCGTCGGGGAGACGATCACGTCGACCCGCTCGAAGGACTTCTCGAAGTCCTGCGTGATGAGGGTGCGGACCTTCTGGGCGGAGCCGTAGTACGCGTCGTAGTAGCCGGAGCTGAGCGCGTACGTACCGAGGATGATGCGGCGCTTGACCTCGTCGCCGAAGCCGGCTTCGCGGGTCAGGGCGGTGACGTCCTCGGCGGACCGGGTGCCGTCGTCGCCGACGCGCAGGCCGTAGCGCATGGCGTCGAACCGGGCCAGGTTGGAGGAGGCCTCGGACGGCGCGATCAGGTAGTAGGCGGCCATGGCGAGGTCGAAGGACGGGCAGTCCAGCTCGACGATCTCGGCGCCGAGCTCCTTGAGGAGCTCCACCGACTCGTTGAACCGCTGGACGACGCCGGCCTGGTAGCCCTCGCCGGCGAACTGCTTGACCACACCGACGCGCATACCGGCGACCGAGCCGTTGCGGGCCGCCTCGACGACCGGCGGGACCGGGGCGTCGACGGACGTGGAGTCGAGCGGGTCGTGGCCGGCGATGACCTCGTGCAGGAGCGCCGCGTCCAGGACCGTACGGGCGCACGGGCCGCCCTGGTCGAGGCTGCTGCTGAAGGCGACCATGCCGTAGCGGGAGACGCCGCCGTAGGTCGGCTTCACGCCGACCGTGGCGGTGACGGCGGCGGGCTGGCGGATGGAGCCGCCGGTGTCCGTGCCGATCGCCAGGGGCGCCTGGAAGGCCGCGAGGGCCGCCGCGCTGCCGCCGCCGGAGCCGCCGGGGATCCGGGTGAGGTCCCAGGGGTTGCCGGTGGGGCCGTAGGCGCTGTTCTCGGTGGAGGACCCCATGGCGAACTCGTCCATGTTGGTCTTGCCGAGGATGACGACGCCGGCGTCCTTCAGCTTGCGCGTCAGGGTGGCGTCGTAGGGCGGGATCCAGCCTTCGAGGATCTTCGAACCGACGGTGGTCGGGACCCCGACGGTGGTGAAGATGTCCTTGAGGGCCAGCGGTACGCCGGCCAGCGGGCCGAGCTTCTCGCCGGCCGCGCGCTTCGCGTCGACGGCCCGGGCCTGGGCCAGGGCGCCTTCGCGGTCGACGTGGAGGAAGGCGTGCACCTTCTCGTCGGTGGCGTCGATGCGGGCCAGGTGGGCCTCGGCCACCTCGACGGCCGTGAGCTCGCCGGAAGCGATCTTCTCGGCGGTCTGCGCGGCGGTGAGCTTGATGATGTCCGTCATGGCGGTTAGTCCTCCCCCAGGATCTGCGGCACCTTGAAACGCTGCTGCTCCTGGGCGGGAGCACCGGAGAGCGCCTGCTCGGGGGTGAGCGAAGGACGGACCTCGTCCGCGCGCATGACGTTCGTCAGCGGCAGCGGGTGGGAGGTCGGCGGGACGTCTTGGTCGGCGACCTCGGATACGCGGGCGACCGCGCCGATGATGTCGTCGAGCTGTCCGGCGAAGTGGTCCAACTCTTCGGCCTTGAGCTCCAGACGTGCCAGCCGAGCGAGGTGGGCGACCTCCTCGCGCGTGATGCCAGGCATGCAGCGATCCTCTGGGGGTGGTGAGCGTGTAGGTGTCGGGCCCAATCCTATGGGGCGCGGCCCGCTCACCACGAAACGGTTTCCCCCGGAGCGGTACGGCGCGCCCGCGCGCCGCCGCCGCGCGGGCCCTTCCGGGCGCCGCCGGGACCCGCGCCCGGGCGCCCGGCGGTGCGTCAGCCCGCGTCGGCCTCGGCGGCCGCGAGCTCGGCCGAGATGTCCGCCGGGCGGCGCCAGCCGCGCTCGCCGCGCGCCAGCAGCCAGGCCGTGGCCTCCTGCGGCGGCATCGCGGCGGCGACCAGCCACCCCTGCACCGCGTCGCAGCCGAGGTCCCGCAGCCGCTCCCAAGTCTCGTCGTCCTCGACGCCCTCGGCCACGACCAGCAGGCCCAGGGAGTGCGCCAGGTCCACCGTGCAGCGGACGATCTCCGCGTCCTGCGCGTCGACGGCCAGCCGGCCCACGAAGGACCGGTCGATCTTCAGTTCGCTGACCGGCAGCCGGCGCAGGTGGACCAGTGAGGAGTAGCCGGTGCCGAAGTCGTCCAGGGACATCTTGACGCCGTGGCCGGTGAGCCCGGCCATGGTGTCCGCCGCCCGCTGCGGGTCCTCCAGCAGGACGTGCTCCGTTATCTCCAGCTGCAGCCCGCTCGCCGGGACCCCGTGCCGGGCCAGCCGGGCGGCCACGGCCCCGGCGAAGCCCGGGGTGTGCACGTCGCGCGGGGAGACGTTGACGGCCACCGGGACCTTGAGGCCCTGCGCCCGCCAGCGCGCCACCTGGGCGAGGGCCGTCTCCAGGACGTACTCCGTCAGGTGGGGCATCAGGCCGGAGGTCTCGGCGATCGCGATGAACTCGTCCGGGGAGACCCGGCCGCGCTCGGGGTGCACCCAGCGCACCAGGGCCTCCAGCCCCGCGACCTGGCCGTCGAAGCGGACCTTCGGCTGGTAGTGGAGCTCCACCTCGCCGGCGTCCAGGGCCCGGCGCAGGTCGCCGAGGAGTCCGAGGCGGTCCGGGGTGTTGCTGTCGCGCTTGGACTCGTACACCTCCACGCCTGTGCGGTCGCGTTTGGCCTGGTACATGGCCACGTCCGCGCGCCGCAGGAGGCCCTCCGCGTCGAGCGCGTGGTCGGGGAAGACGGCGAGGCCCGCACTGGCCTCCAGGACCAGGGTGAGGCCGTCCAGGTCGAGCGGGGAGCTGAGCTCCGCGACCAGGTGGCGGGCGATCCGCTGGGCGCTGGTGGTGGAGTCGGCGACGGGCAGCAGCACCGCGAACTCGTCGCCGCCGAGCCGGGCCGCCTCGGCGTCCTCGGGCAGGGCCTGGCGCAGCCGGTCGGCGATCTGGAGCAGCAGCCGGTCGCCCGCGAGGTGCCCGAGGGTGTCGTTGACCGCGCGGAAGCGGTCCAGGTCGATCAGGACGAGTGCCGCGCGCGTGCCCGACCGTTCGGCCTCGTCCAGCGCGGTCCAGGCCCGCTCCAGCAGCCACTGCCGGTTCGGCAGACCGGTCAGCGGGTCCCGCAGCTGCTCCTCGGCGCGGGCGCGGGCGATCCACAGGGTGGAGTCGAGCGCGATCAGCGGTACGGCGAAGAGCGGCAGCAGCACGGGCTGCGTGACGGCGACGACGCAGATCAGCGGGGCGATGCCGAGCAGGGCGACGGCCAGCAGTGCCTGCCGGACCAGGGCCGTACGGGCGACCGTGGGCAGGCCGCCGCCGCGCGGGGCCAGCGCGATCCACAGCAGGAGCTTGGTGACGAGCAGGTAGGTGACGGCGACCAGGATCACCTCGGGGACGGCGTCCGGCCCCCAGGTGGTGGGCCGCCAGGGGGTCTCGACGCTCGGGGACTCGCCGAAGGCGGAGAGGACGAGGGCGCCCGCACCGATACCGAGGATGTCGACGGCGCCGTGCAGCAGGCCCTGCCGCCAGCGGTGCCGGCGGGCCGCCCCGACCAGGGTGACCACGGCCAGCGAGACGAGTCCGGCGGGCACCCATCCGTAGAGGAGGAGGACGCCGAGGGTGAGCGCGGCGCCGGATCCGGTTCCGCCCCACCAGCGCTCGCGGCCCAGAGCGACCAGGTGGCCGACGATGATCCCGGTGAGCAGGGCGAGCGCCCAGCCGACCGTCCCCCCGGGGAAGACCGCCTGACGGCCGGTCAGCGCGGACACGACGCCGGCGCAGAGCGCCACGACCGACAGGCCGACGATGACGAACGGCAGCGCGCTGCGCCGGCCGGTGGCGCACGCTCCGGTGTCGAGCGGGCGCGTCTCCGGTGTCCTGGCGCCCAGGACACCGAGCCGGCCCGCCCGCGCGGACGGGGGGTCCCCGCCGAGTTCAGGTGACGGGTCGGCGCTCTCGGTGGGTTTCATGCCCGTCCCTCTCACAGCCGGCTATGCCGATGTCACGCGATGGCCCCGTTGCCACGCCGTCACGGCCGGAAGCGCGTCACGCAGCCGTGCACGACGGGCACACCCCTCAACAGTAGGACGCGAGAGGCTCCCAGGGGCAGCGGTCGGCGGTGGTTGCCCGAATGCGACCCAGCCATCCTCATCAGTACGGTATCCGCCGAACGGGTGAGTTTGGACCAGGACTTTCCTGCCATGCGTCCGATGATCCGACAGCTCACCGCCCGGTCACCAGGCGTGTACCAGCCGTTTACCACCGCTCGCCGCGCCGGGCGTACGCCCGCCCGTACGGCCGTACCACGCGCATCCGTTCGCCCCCGCTACTCCGTCGCGGTGCCTCCACCCGTGGTACTTACTCCGCCGCGGCGCCGTCGTCCAGCGGCAGCGCGGCTTCCCGCGCCGCGTCGGGGCCCTGCTCCAGGAGGACCGCGAACCCGGCGTCGTCGAGGATGGAGAGCTTCAACTGCACGGCCTTGTCGTACTTGGAGCCCGGGTTGTCGCCGACGACGACGAACGAGGTCTTCTTCGAGACGGACCCGGTGACCTTGGCGCCCCGGCTCTGCAGCGCCTCCTTGGCGCCGTCCCGCGTATGGCTCTGCAGCGTGCCCGTGACGACGATGGTCAGGCCCTCCAGCGGGCGCGGACCCTCCTCCTCGCCGGAGCCCTCCTCCTCCATCCGGACGCCCGCCTCCCGCCACTTGCGCAGGATCTCCTCGTGCCACGGCTCGGCGAACCACTCCTTGAGGGAGCCGGCGATGATGGCCCCGACCCCCTCGGTCGCGGTCAGCGCCTCCTCGGTGGCGTTCCTGATCGCGTCGATCGACCGGAACTCGCGTGCGAGCGCCTCGGCGGCGACCGGACCGACATGACGGATCGACAGGCCGTTGATGATCCGGGCGAGCGGGCGCTGCTTGGCGGCCTCGATGTTCTCCAGCATCGCCAGGGCGTTCTTCCTCGGCTCGCCCTTCTGGTTGGCGAACACGGTGGCGATCTTCTCCTCGCCCGTCTTCGGGTCCCGCTTGGGCAGCCCGCTGTCCTGGTCCAGGACGTACGCCTTGATGGGCAGCAGCTGCTCGATGGTCAGCCCGAAGAGGTCGCCCTCGTCCAGCAGCGGCGGCCGGGCCGGCTCCAGCGGGCCGGTCAGCGCGGCCGCCGCGACCATGCCGAAGTTCTCGATGTCCAGGCTCTGGCGGCCGACCAGGTAGAAGAGCCGTTCGCGCAACTGGGCCGGGCACGTCTGCGCGTTGGGGCACCGGACGTCGATGTCCCCCTCCTTCATCGGGCGCAGCGGCGTACCGCACTCGGGGCACTCGGACGGCATCACGAACTCCCGCTCGCTGCCGTCGCGCAGGTCCACCACCGGGCCGAGGATCTCGGGGATGACATCGCCCGCCTTGCGCAGGACGACGGTGTCCCCGATGAGCACGCCCTTGGCCTTGACGACCTCCTGGTTGTGCAGGGTCGCGAACTCGACCTCGGAGCCCGCCACCGTGACCGGTTCCACCTGCGCGTACGGGGTCACGCGGCCGGTGCGGCCGACGCCGACCTTGATGTCGATCAGCTTGCTGTTGACCTCCTCGGGCGCGTACTTCCAGGCGATGGCCCAGCGCGGGGCGCGGGCCGTGGAGCCCAGCCGGCCCTGGAGGGCGATCTCGTCGAGCTTGACGACCACGCCGTCGATCTCGTGCTGCACGGAGTGGCGGTTCTCGCCGAAGTGGGCGATGAACTCCCGCACCTCGTCGAGGCTGGAGACCACCTTGTTGTACCGCGCCGTGGGCAGGCCCCACTCGCGCAGCAGCTCGTAGGCCTGCGACTGGTACTCGATCTCGAAGCCCTCGCGGGCGCCGATGCCGTGCACGACCATGTGCAGCGGGCGTCCGGCGGTGACCTTCGGGTCCTTCTGGCGCAGCGAGCCGGCGGCGGCGTTGCGGGGGTTCGCGAAGGGCTTGCCCTCGGCCTCGACGAGCCGCGCGTTCAGCTCCTCGAACTTCTCCATCGGGAAGTAGACCTCGCCGCGGATCTCGACCAGGGCCGGGATCCGGTCGCCCCGGAGCCGGTCCGGGATCTCGGCGATGGTGCGGACGTTGGGCGTGATGTCCTCGCCGGTGCGGCCGTCGCCGCGGGTGGCGGCGCGGGTGAGCCGCCCGTTCTCGTAGGTGAGGTTGACGGCGAGGCCGTCCACCTTCAGCTCGCACAGGTAGTGGTAGTCGGAGGTGTTGGCGTCCCGGGCGACGCGCTCGGCCCAGGCCGCCAGCTCCTCCTCGTCGAAGGCGTTGTCGAGGGAGAGCATCCGCTCCCGGTGCTGGACGGAGGCGAAGTCCGTCTGGTACGCCCCGGCCACCTTCTGGGTGGGCGAGTCGGGCGTGCGCAGCTCCGGGTACTGCTCCTCCAGTGCCTCCAGTGAGCGCAGCAGCGTGTCGAACTCGGCGTCGCTGACGACCGGCTGGTCGTTCACGTAGTACCGGAAGCGGTGCTCCTCGACCTGCTCGGCGAGCAGCTGGTGCTGCTCGCGCACCGCCGCCGGTACTGCCGTGTCCTGCTGTTCGGCTGCCATGCCGTGTCCTCCCGTGGCCCGTCCTCGACCGTCACTCAGGGTTGTCGGCGAGCGACCTCGCCGCCCTGACGCAATGGGCCTGCACCGCGCGGGCGTAGGCGGGCGAAGCGCCCGCCAGACCGCACGAGGGAGTGACCACGACGGACTCCGCCAGAGTCCCCGGGGCCAGCCCCAGCCTGCGCCAGAGCTTCCTGACACCCATGACGCTACCGGCAGGGTCCGACAACGGGGCGTCGGTGCCCGGCACCACTCCGGCGAAGAGTTTCGTGCCGCCCTCGACGGCCTCGCCGATGGCGTCGTCATCGCGCTCGGTGAGCAGCGAGAAATCGAACGACACACCTGTGGCGCCGGCCCGGCGCAGCAGGGCGAAGGGCACCTCGGGGGCGCAGGAGTGGACGGTCACTTCTCCCTCCTGCACCGCGAACAGCTCGCGCAGCGTGCCCTCGACCACCTGCCGGTCGACGGCGCGGTAGGTGCGGTAGCCGCTCGCGGAGCGGACTCGTCCGAGCAGGACCGCGGTCAGGGACGGCTCGTCGAACTGGAGCACGACCTCGGCGCCGGGTACCCGCTTGCGTACGTCGGCCAGGTGGTCGCGGAGCCCCTCGGCCAGTGATCCGGCCAGGTCCCGGCAGGCGCCGGCGTCCTGGAGCACGGCCTCGCCGCCGTGCAGTTCCAGTGCGGCGGCCAGCGTCCACGGCCCGACGGCCTGAACCTTGAGGCGGCCCGTGTACCCCTGGGTGAACTCCTCCAGGGCGTCGAGGTCCTCCCCCAGCCAGGACCGGGCCCGCTTGCTGTCGCGGCCGGGGCGGTCGCTGATCCGCCAGCCGCTCGGCTCGACGTGCGCGTACATGTCGACGAGCAGCCCGAGGGAGCGGCCGATCATGTCCGCGCCGGGTCCGCGCGCCGGCAGCTCGGCGAGGTACGGGAAGTCCTCGAAGGAGCCGGTGACCGTCCTGGCCGCCTCGCGGGCGTCGCCCCCCGGCAGGGAGCCGATCCCGGTCGCCCCGCCGCTCATCGGCCCGGCCGGACGGACAGGTCGTTGACCTCGGCGTCGCGGGGCAGGTCGACGGCCATGACGATCGTGGTGGCCACGGACTCGGGGTCGATCCAGGCGGCCGGGTCGTACTCCTTGCCCTCCTGGGAGTGCACCTTGGCCTGCATGGGGCTGGCCGTGCGGCCGGGGTAGACCGAGGTGACCCTGATGCCGTTCTCCCGCTCCTCCTCGCGCAGCGAGTCGGCGAGGGCCTTGAGCCCGTGCTTGGAGGCCGCGTACGCACCCCATTCGGCATGGGCGCGCAGGCCCGCGCCGGAGTTGACGAAGACGACGGTGGCGCGTGAGGCCCGCAGGGTGGGCAGCAGCAGCCGGGTGACTTCGGCGGGCGCGACCAGGTTCACGTTGAGCTGCTGGTGCCAGGTCTTGGGGCGCAGGTCGCCGACCGGCCCGAGGTCGACGATCCCGGCGATGTGCAGGAGGGAGTCGATGCGCTCGGGGACGGCCTGCTTGGAGAAGGCCCACGAGAGCCGGTCGGGGTCGCCGAGGTCGCCGACCAGCGTCCGGGACCCGGGGAAGCGCTCGACGAGCTGCTTGGCGCGGGCGGCGTCGCGGGCGAGCAGGACGAGCTCGTCGCCGCGGGCGTGCAGGCGGGCCGCGACGGCGGCCCCGATGCCGGAACCGGCGCCGGTGATCAGGTGAGTAGCCATGGTGTCCATGCTCGCACCCCGCCGGGCCCCGCCGGCGCCGCGGGGCGCGGGGCCGGCGCTGTCAGGGCGTCGCCGGGGCGGCCCCCGTCCCGGCGGTCATGCGGCGGACGCGGCCTGCGGCTGGAAGGTGCGGCGGTAGGCGATCGGGGACGTGCCCAGGGACGTCCGCATGTGCTGGCGCAGGGAGTTGCCGGAGCCGAAGCCGGCCCGGTGGGCGACGAGGTCGACGGGCAGGTCGGTGGATTCCAGCAAGTGCCGGGCGAGTTCCAGGCGTTGCGCGGTGAGCCACTGGACGGGGGTCATCCCGACCTCGTCGCGGAAGCGGCGGGTGAAGGTCCGCAGGCTCATCCGGGCGTGGGCGGCCAGCTCGGCCAGGGAGAGCGGCTCGCCGAGGCGTTCCAGGGCCCAGGCGCGGGTGGCGGTGGTGGTGGCG
This sequence comes from Streptomyces sp. NPDC058662, assembly GCF_042716255.1. Classification (NCBI taxonomy): domain Bacteria; kingdom Bacillati; phylum Actinomycetota; class Actinomycetes; order Kitasatosporales; family Streptomycetaceae; genus Streptomyces; species Streptomyces sp. NPDC058662. The sequence goes on from NZ_JBHXRU010000066.1 coordinate 10,695, forward strand.
ACGGTCGGCTCGGGCACGGGCCGGTCGATGTACTGGGCCTGCCCTCCGTCGCGCCAGGGCGGTACGACGCACAGCCGTGCGGCGCGGTTGGCGACGGCCGTGCCGTGGTCCTGGCGCACCAGGTACAGGCACAGGTCGACGCCGGCGGCCACGCCGGCGGAGGTGAGGATGTCGCCGTCGTCGACGAAGAGGACCTCCTCGTCGAGGCGGACCAGGGGGAAGCCCCGCTGGAAGGCGGGCGCGTGCAGCCAGTGCGTGGTGGCGGGCCGGCCGTCGAGCAGGCCTGCGGCGGCGAGCACGTAGGAGCCGGTGCAGATGGAGACGAGCCGGGTGCCGGGCCTGATCGCGGCGAGGGCGTCGGCCAGTGCCCGCGGCAGGGGCGCGCCCTCCGCGAGCTCGTCCATGGCGTGGGTGGGGGTGACGATCACGGTGTCGGCGGCGGCGAGGGCCTCGGGGCCCGCGGACACGCCGACGGTGAAGCCCGCGTCGCTGGCCACGGGCCGGCCGTCGGCGGTGCAGACGGTCACCTCGTAGAGCGCGTTCCCTGCCTCGTCCAGGGCGTTCCCGAAGACCCGCGAGGGGATCCCGAGCTCGAACGGGGGGACGCCTTCGAGGGCGAGTACGGCGATCCTGTGCATGGCCAGATCCTGACACATGGTGGCCGTCCGGCCAATAGCGCGCCTGCGCCGCGCGCCCGAAGCTGGTGTCACAGCAGCATCGGAACCACGTAGAGGAGCAGTACATGCGCGCCGTCGTCGTCAGTCAGTGGGGCGGACCCGAGGTTCTCGTCGAGACCGAGGCCGAGCGTCCGGAGCCGGGCATGGGCGAGATCCTGGTACGGGTCCACGCGGCCGGGGTGAACCCCGTCGACTGGAAGACCCGGGAGAGCGGCGCCCTGATCCCCTGGGGCCCGGTCCCCGCGGTCGGCTGGGACGTCTCGGGCACCGTCGAGGCGGTCGGCCCGGGCGTGACCCTGTACCGGGCCGGGGACGAGGTGTACGGGATGCCCCGCTTCCCGCAGCAGGCCGGCGCGTACGCCGAGTACGTCACCGCTCCCGCACGGCACTTCGCCCGCAAGCCGGCCTCACTGGACCACGTGCAGGCGGCGGCGCTGCCGCTGGCGGCCCTGACGGCCTGGCAGGCCCTGGTCGACACGGCGGGGGTGCAGGCCGGACAGCGGGTGCTCGTGCACGCGGCGGCCGGCGGGGTGGGCCACCTGGCGGTGCAGATCGCCAAGGCGCGCGGCGCGTACGTGATCGGGACCGCGAGCGCGGCCAAGCACGACCTGCTGCGCGGACTCGGCGCCGACGAGGTCGTCGACTACCGCACCACGGACTTCGAGGACGCGGTCTCCCGGGTGGACGTGGTGATCGACGCGATGGGCGGGGACCACGGCCGGCGGTCGCTGAAGGTGCTCAAGCCCGGCGGCCACCTGATCACCCTGCCGGGCCCGGACGGGGTCCCGGCCGACGCCGGGGACGTGCGGGCCGTCTGGCTCCTGGTGGAGCCGGACCTCAAGGGCCTGGAGGCCGTCGCCGCCCTCGCGGACGAGGGCCTGCTGAGGCCGCTGATCGACACGGTGCTGCCGCTGGAGCAGGCCGCGCGGGCCCACGAGATCGGCGAGCGGGGCCGCACCACCGGCAAGATCGTGCTGACGGTCGCCTGAACGGCCGGGCCCGGCCGCGCCCGGGGCTCGGGCGGCGGCTCGGGGGGCGGTCAGACGGTCGTCGCCGCCGCCCGCGTCGTCGTCGCGATGGTGGCCGAGCCGACCACGCGCGTGCCGTCGTAGAGCACGATCGCCTGGCCGGGGGCAACGCCCCGGACCGGCTCGGTGAAGGAGACCCGCAGCTCGCCGTCCACGAGTTCGGCGAAGACCTCGGTCTCGCCGCCGTGGGCGCGCAGCTGCGCGGTGTACGTACCCGGGGCGGCGGCCGCGGATCCGCACCAGCGGGGGCGGATCGCCGTCAGGGCGGTGACGTCGAGGGCCTCCGCCGGGCCCACGGTGACGGTGTTGTTCACCGGGGAGATGTCGAGGACGTAGCGCGGCTTGCCGTCGGCCGCGGGGTGGCCGATCCGCAGGCCCTTGCGCTGGCCGATCGTGAAGCCGAAGGCGCCCTCGTGGGTGCCGACCTTCTCGCCGCTCTCGTCGACGATGTCGCCCTCGGCCTTGCCGAGGCGGTTCGCGAGGAAGCCCTGGGTGTCGCCGTCGGCGATGAAGCAGATGTCGTGGCTGTCGGGCTTCTGCGCCACCGCCAGCCCGCGCCGCTCCGCCTCGGCCCGGATCTCGTCCTTGGTGGTGAGGGTGTCACCGAGCGGGAAGAGGGCGTGGGCCAGCTGCTTCTCGTCGAGGACCCCGAGGACGTACGACTGGTCCTTGGCCATGTCGCAGGCGCGGTGCAGTTCGCGCGAGCCGTCCTCGCGCTGTACGACGGTGGCGTAGTGGCCCGTGCAGACGGCGTCGAAGCCGAGCGCCAGGGCCTTGTCGAGCAGCGCCGCGAACTTGATCTTCTCGTTGCAGCGGAGGCAGGGGTTCGGGGTCCGCCCGGCCTCGTACTCGGAGATGAAGTCCTCGACGACGTCCTCGCGGAACCGCTCGGCCAGGTCCCAGACGTAGAAGGGGATGCCGATGACGTCGGCGGCGCGGCGGGCGTCGCGGGAGTCCTCGATGGTGCAGCAGCCGCGGGCCCCGGTCCGGAAGGACTGCGGGTTCGCGGAGAGCGCGAGGTGGACGCCGGTCACGTCGTGCCCGGCTTCGACCGCGCGGGCGGCGGCGACGGCGGAGTCCACGCCGCCGGACATGGCGGCCAGGACGCGAAGGGGGCGGGTGCGCGGCAGGTTCTCAGTCATAGCACCGTCCAGGGTACGGGGAACCGTGCGGGGTCACAGCGCGTTATCGGGTTCAGGGGGGTGGATCACATGGTTCGCGAAGGTGGCAGGGGTACGGACGGGAAGACCGGGAGGCGCCGCGCGCCCGGTCGCCGGGCCGTGCTGTTGGGCGGGCTCGGCGTGGCCGCGGCGGCGGCTGTCGCGGGCCGGGAGGAGATCGCGCGGGCCTGGTGGCTGCTGCCGGGAGTGGCCAAACCGCGCAAGGAGGGCGAGCTCGACCACGCGGCGGCGAGCTGGACCGCGGCCTCGCCGGCGAACTGGCGGCTGGCGGACCGGCCCGACGACTACCGGGTGGACCGGATCGTGGTGCATGTCACCCAGGGCGGCTTCGCCTCGTCCGTGGACGCCTTCAAGAATCCGTGGCACAAGGCGTCGGCGCACTACATAGTGCGTCAGGACGGCCACATCGAGCAGATGGTCCGCGAGCTCGATGTCGCCTTCCACGCGGGCAACCGCTCGATGAACGAGCGCAGCGTCGGCATCGAGCACGTCGGCTTCGTCGACCGCCCGAAGGACTTCACGGACGCCATGTACGCGTCCTCGGCCCGGCTGGCCGCCGACATCTGCCGCCGGTACGAGATACCGGCGGACCGTACGCACATCGTCGGGCACTCCGAGGTACCGGGCGCCGACCACACCGACCCCGGCCGCCACTGGGACTGGGACCGCTACGTCGGCCTCGTCCAGGACGCACTCAGGGCCGGCCCCGGCGTCAGCTGAGGCCCGCGGTGCGGGCGCGTTCGACCGCCGGTCCGATGGCCGCGGCGAGCGCCGCGACGTCGTCCGCGGTGGAGGTGTGGCCGAGGGAGAAGCGCAGAGTGCCCCGGGCCAGCCGCGGATCGGTGCCGGCGGCCAGCAGGACGTGGCTCGGCTGCGCCACGCCCGCCGTGCAGGCGGAGCCGGTGGAGCACTCGATGCCCTGGGCGTCGAGCAGGAGCAGCAGGGAGTCCCCCTCGCAGCCGGGGAAGCTGAAGTGGGCGTTGGCCGGGAGCCGGTCGTCGGGGTCGCCGCCGAGGACGGCGTCCGGCACGGCCGCCCGGACGGCGGCCACCAGCTCGTCCCGAAGGCCGCCGATCTCGGTGGCGAAGCGCTCGCGCCGCTCGGCGGCGAGGACGGCGGCCACCGCGAAGGCGGCGACGGCCGGGACGTCGAGCGTGCCGGAGCGCACGTGCCGCTCCTGGCCGCCGCCGTGCAGGACGGGTACGGGGCTCTGGTCGCGGCCCAGGAGCAGGGCGCCGATGCCGTACGGGCCGCCGATCTTGTGACCGCTGACGGTCATCGCGGCCAGGGCGCTGTCGCCGAAGCGGACGTCGAGCTGCCCGAAGGCCTGGACGGCGTCGGAGTGCAGCGGGATCCCGTGTTCGCGGGCGGTCGCCGCCAGTTCGGCGATCGGCATGACGGTGCCGATCTCGTTGTTGGCCCACATCACGGTGGCCAGCGCCACGTCGTCCGGGTCGCGCTCCACCGCCTCGCGGAAGGCGTCGGCGTGCACGCGCCCGTAGCGGTCCACGGGCAGGTACTCGACCCGCGCGCCCTCGTGCTCGGCGAGCCAGTGGACGGCGTCGAGCACGGCGTGGTGCTCGACGGGGCTGGCGAGGATCCGGGTCCGGGCGGGGTCCGCGTCGCGGCGGGCCCAGTAGAGGCCCTTGACGGCGAGGTTGTCGGCCTCCGTGCCGCCCGCGGTGAAGACCACCTCGCTCGGGCGGGCGCCGATCGCCTCGGCGAGGGCCTCGCGGGCCTCCTCGACGGTACGGCGGGCCCGGCGGCCGGCGGCGTGCAGGGAGGAGGCGTTCCCCGTGGCGGCGAACTGCGCGGTCATCGCCGCGGCGGCCTCCGGCAGCATCGGAGTGGTGGCGGCGTGGTCGAGGTAGGCCATGATCCTGCGATTCTACGGACCCGGCGGGCGGCCGGTCCCCGGCGGTGCCCCGGGGCGGTCCGGAGCCCGCGCGGGACCCCGCCGATCCGCCGCGTCAGGCTCGGCGGGGGGCGCGGGCGAGCTGGCGCGACTGGGCGACCAGGTGGTCCGCCGAGTCCCAGACCTCGGCGTCCTCCTCCAGGAAGCCGCCGGCCAGGTTGCGCGTGGCGATGGCCACCCGGAGCGGGCCCGGAGCGGGGCGGCGGCGGATGTGGGTGGTGAGCTCCACCGTCGGTGTCCAGCCCATCAGGCCCAGGTCGAAGGCGGTCGGCGGCAGCGCGTCCACCGCGAGCAGCAGGGAGAGCGGATCGGCGTCGCGGCCGTCGGCGAGCTCGAACCAGGCCCGCATCTCGCCCTTGCCCGAGGGGGCGCCGAGGGCCCAGCCCGCCGTGGCCGGGTCCAGCCGCAGCCGCAGCCGGTCCACGATCGCGGAGCTGCCGGGGATGGGGGCCGGGCCGGCCTCGGGGCCGAGGCAGTCCTCGTAGGCGGGCATGACCGGCGGCCGGGCCGCCGTCCGCACCTCGTCGGAGAGCGTAGAGAGGTCCCCGTAGGAGGCGAGGACGCGGATGCGCTCGATCTCGGCCCCGCTCTCGTCGTACTGGAACAGCGAGGCCTGGCCGGTGGAGAGGGTGCGGCCGACGCGGACGACCTGGGTGCGGATCACGGCGGGGCCGGGCACGGAGGAAGTCAGGTAGTGCGCGGACACGGTGAAGGGGTCCGGGTGCGGCAGGGCCGCCGACAGGGCCCGGCCGACCAGGGCGAGCAGGTATCCGCCGTTGACGGCGGCGATGATCGTCCAGCCGGCGGAGAGTTCCGCGTCGTACACCTCGGGCTCACCCGCGCGGGCGGTGATCGTGGTGTCGCGGTCGAACTCGCTGTCGCCGATGGATGCCTGGGCAGCTGCGTGTGACATGAAAACGACGGTACACCGAGATGCTACTAAGCGGTAGCTTTCCGCGCTCGTCCCCTCGTGCATCACCTCGCGCAGGGGGCCCGCACGTTGGCCCCTAGGGCTCCTCGGCCACCGCGGAGCGGCGGTTCCAGGCCAGCGGCGCCCGCCAGTGGTAGCGCATCGCGAGCAGCCGCAGGACGAACGTGGTGACGATCGCCAGGCCCGTGGTGAAGGCGTTGAGGACGTCGAAGCGGATCGACAGGGCCACCATCGCGGCGCCGACCACGGCGGGGACGGCGTACATCTCGCGGTCGCGCAGCAGCGAGGGCACTTCGTTGACCAGCACGTCGCGCAGGACGCCGCCGCCGACCGCGGTGGCCAGGCCCAGGGCGGCGGAGGCGGTGAGCCCCAGGCCGAACTCGTACGCCTTGGTCGTGCCGGTCACACAGAACAGGGCGAGGCCGGCCGCGTCGAAGACGTTGATCGCGCGGTTGATCCGCTGGACCTCGGGGTGCAGGAAGAAGACGAGGGCGGCGGCGACCAGCGGGGTGACGAAGAAGCTCAGCTCGCCGAAGGCGGCCGCCGGGGTGGCCCCGATGACGAGGTCGCGGAAGAGGCCGCCCCCGAGGGCGGTGACCAGGGCGAGGACGGCGATGCCGAAGACGTCGAAGTTCTTGCGGACGGCGAGCAGGGCGCCCGCGGTGGCGAAGACGAAGATGCCGGCGAGGTCCAGGGCATGCTGGATCCCGGGCGGGAAGAGATCGTGGAGCACTGCGCCATTGTCGCCTGCGGCGCACCCGCCGAACGCCGGGGCCCAGGGCAGGGGGCGGCAGGCCGCGGTGTGACACCGGCGGGGCGGGAGGGGCCGGGTTGCGGCGTCCGGCCCCGCCGGTTTTTTCGGCCGCTACTCCGAAACCGTGGCCACCGCGTCGGCCGCACCCGGCAGGGGCGTGTCGCCCGGCATCTGGTCGGGGGCGTTCTCCGGGTGGTGACAGGCCACCTGGTGGCCCGTCTTGAGGGCCACCAGCGGCGGCTCCTGCGTGGTGCAGACCTGCGTGGCCTTCCAGCACCGCGTGTGGAAGCGGCAGCCGCTCGGCGGGGAGATGGGCGACGGCACATCGCCCTTGAGCAGGATGCGGCCGCTCTTCGCCCCGCGCCGCCGCGGGTCCGGCACGGGCACGGCCGACATCAGCGCCGTGGTGTACGGGTGCATCGGCGCCTCGTACAGCGACTTGCGGTCGGCGAGCTCGACGATCTTGCCGAGGTACATGACCGCGATCCGGTCCGAGACGTGCCGGATGACCGACAGGTCGTGGGCGATGATCACGTAGGTGAGGCCGAGCTCCTGCTGGAGGTCGTCCAGCAGGTTGACCACCTGGGCCTGGATGGACACGTCCAGGGCCGAGACGGGCTCGTCCGCGACCACCAGCTTCGGCTTCAGCGCGAGGGCCCGCGCGATGCCGATGCGCTGGCGCTGGCCGCCCGAGAACTCGTGCGGGTAGCGGTTGTAGTGCTCGGGGTTGAGTCCCACCAGCGACAGCAGTCGCTGCACCTCCGCCTTGAGGCCGCCCTCCGGGGTGACCTTCTGGAGCTTGAAGGGGGCGCTCACGATGGTGCCCACCGTGTGGCGCGGGTTCAGCGAGCCGTACGGGTCCTGGAAGATCATCTGCACATCGCGGCGCAGCGGGCGCATGCCCGACACTCCCAGGTGGGTGATGTCCTTGCCCTCGAACTCGACGGTGCCGCCGGTCGGTTCGAGCAGGCGCGTGATGAGCCGCCCCATCGTCGACTTGCCGCAGCCGGACTCGCCCACGATGCCGAGGGTCTCGCCGCGCCGGACGTCGAAGTCGATGCCGTCGACGGCCTTGACCGCGCCGGCCTGGCGTCGCAGCAGTCCTTTGGTGATCGGGAAGTGCTTGGTCAGTCCGGTGACCTTGAGGAGCAGGTCGGGCTCGGAAGCCTGCGCGTCCTGCTGCTTGGGGATGACGGGCGTGTCGGACGCGCCAGGCGTCTCAGGCGTCTCGGTCACAGCTTCGGCGCAATCTCTTCGGTCCAGATCCGGGTCCGCTCCTCCTGCGACATGTGGCAGGCGGACCAGTGGCGGGCGCCGTCCTGGCCCGGCTCGTCCGGCGCCGTGAGTTCGGGCCGGACGGTGCGGGTCACGTTGCCCTTGGGTACGTCGGCGTAGGGGCAGCGCGGGTTGAAGGCGCAGCCGCTCGGGATGTTGATCAGGCTGGGCGGCGAGCCCTTGACCGGGATGAGGCGCTCGGTCTGGTCCCGGTCGATGCGCGGCATCGAGCCCAGCAGGCCCCAGGTGTAGGGGTGCCGGGGTTCGTAGAAGACCTTCTCGGCGGTGCCCCGCTCCACGCACCGGCCGCCGTACATCACGAGGAGTTCGTCGGCCATCTCGGCGACCACGCCGAGGTCGTGCGTGATCATGATGACGGCGGAGCCGAACTCCTTCTGCAGATCCCTGATCAGGTCGAGGATCTGCGCCTGGACGGTGACGTCCAGGGCGGTGGTCGGCTCGTCCGCGATGAGCAGCTCCGGGTTGTTGACCAGGGCCATCGCGATCATCGCGCGCTGGCGCATACCGCCCGAGAACTCGTGCGGGTAGCTGTCGACCCGCTTGTGCGGCTCGGGGATGCCGACCCGGTCGAGGAGGTCCACGGCACGCTTGCGGGCGGCCTTCTTGTCGACCTTGTGGTGGACCCGGTACGCCTCGGCGATCTGCTTTCCGACGGTGAAGTAGGGGTGCATCGCGGACAGCGGGTCCTGGAAGATCATCGCGATCTCCCGGCCGCGCAGCTTGCGCACCTCGTCCTCCTCGGCGGAGAGCAGCTCCCTGCCGTTGAGCCAGATCTCGCCGGAGATGCGGGCGCGCTGGCGGCCGTACTGGCCGACGCGGTGCAGGCCCATGATGCCCAGCGAGGTGACCGACTTCCCGGAGCCCGACTCGCCGACGATCCCGAGGGTCTTGCCCTTCTCCAGCGTGAAGGAGAGCCCGTCGACGGACTTGACCAGGCCGTCCTCGGTCGGGAAGTGCACCTTGAGGTCGCGGACCTCCAGGAAGGCGGTGGAGGGCGTGGTGGCGCCGACCGGCTCGTTGAGGGCTGCGGTCTTCGTCAGGTCGGTCATGACAGCCTCACTCGGGGGTCGATCACCGCGTACATGAGGTCGACGACGAGGTTCGCGGCGACCACGAAGAAGGCGGAGATCAAGGTGATGCCCAGGATGACCGGCAGGTCGTGGTCGCTGATCGCACGGACCGCGTTGTATCCGAGGCCGTGCAGCGAGAACGTGGACTCGGTCAGGACGGCGCCGCCCATCAGGGCACCGAGGTCCAGCCCCAGGACGGTCAGGATCGGCGTCATCGTGGAGCGCATCGCGTGCTTGCCGATGACGACGGGTTCCGTCAGCCCCTTGGCGCGGGCGGTGCGGATGTAGTCCTCGTTGAGCACTTCGAGCATGGTCGCGCGGGTGAGCCGGGCGTACATCGCCGCGTAGAGGAACGCGAGCGAGACCCACGGCAGGACCATGCCGTTGAACCACTTGGCGGGATCGTCGGCGAAGGTCTGCTCCGGCCGCCCGAACCAGCCGAGCTGGTCGGAGAAGAAGGCGATGAAGAGCATGCCGGTGAAGTAGATGGGGAGGGAGACGCCGGCGAGGGCCACGCCCATCGCCGAGCGGTCCAGGACGGTGCCGCGCTTGAGGGCGGAGATGACGCCGGTGGCGACACCGCCGATCACCCAGAGCACGACGGCGCCGGCGGCGAGCGAGAGGGTGACCGGGAACCAGTCGAGCAGCAGCGGCCACACCTCCTGCTCGGTCTTGAAGGAGTATCCGAAGCAGGGCGCGGCGCATTGCGTGACGTCGGAGCCGTTGGCGTACGTGCGACCCGCCACCAGCCCGACGACGAACTTGCCGAACTGGACGAGGATCGGGTCGTCGAGACCCATCTTCTGCCGGATGCCCTCGATGGCGGCGGGGTCGGACTGCTTACCGACGAAGTAGAGCGCCGGATCCGTCCCGATCATCTTCGGGAAGAGGAAGAAGATTCCGAAGGTCACCAGCGAGATGACCAACAGCATGACGATGACGGCGAAGATCCGTCGGATGAGATATGCAAGCACTGCGCTCGGCCTGGCTGCGGCCCGGGGGCGCCCTCTTCTGGAGAGCGCCCCCAAGCCGCACCGCGGCCATCACCTGCCCTTCGTGCCTAGCGGGTGTGGCACTGGAACACTGGATACTGGACGGGACAACCTGGTCTGACGGATGACTACTTGACGACGCCGAGGGAGGCGTAGTCGTACCGGCCGTTGTAGGCGTCGGAGGTGTAGGCGTTCGTCAGACGGCTGCTGCGCCAGGTGATCGTCTTGTCGTAGACGAAGGGGAGGTAGACAGCGGCCTCGGAGACCTTCTGGTTCATCGCCTTGTAGATGTCGCCGGCCTTGGCCGGGTCGGTCTCGGCGATGGCGTCGTCGAAGAGCTTGTTGATCGCCGGGTCGTTCAGCTCGGAGAAGTTGTTGTTGCCGCTCTGCAGGATGAAGCGGCCGTCGACCAGCGGCTGGGAGAAGCCCTGCCCGGTCGGGAAGTCGGCGCCCCAGCCCATGATGATGATGCCGTAGCCCTTGTCCTTGACGACCTTGGGCGAGCCGATGATGCCGGAGGTCTGGGCACCGTCGAACTGGTCGACCTGGGCCTCGATGCCGACCTGCTTCAGCGCGTTCTGCAGGGAGACGGCGGTGGCGATCTCGACCGGCTTGTTGTTGCGGACCGCGATGGTGGTCTTGAAGCCCTCGGGCTTGCCGCAGGCGGCCAGGTGCTCCTTGGCCTTGGCGATGTTGGCCTTGCCGTCGTCCTTCAGCACGCCGTACGGGTCGTAGGAGGCGTCGGAGCCCTTGATGCCCAGCGGGAGCATGTTGGGGGCGATGTCGCCGCCGGCCTGCGGGCCGCCGCGGGCGGTCTGCAGGGACTTCTTGTCGGCCGCGTAGATGACGGCCTTGCGGCAGTCGATGTTGTCGAACGGGGCGACCGTCTGCGGGAAGACCGCGTAGCGGATGAAGCCGGTCTGGCCGTTGTCGAGATTGTTCTTGTGGTCCTTCAGCGCGGTGGAGCGGGCCGCCTGGCCGATGCCGGTCGCGTTGATGTCCAGGTCGAACTCGCCGTTCATCAGGCGCTTGTCCATGTCGTCCGCGTTCGCCATGAACGTGACCGAGATGGTGTCCGGGAGCGCCTTGCGGATGGTGTCCGACTCGGGCTTGTAGTTCTCGTTGCGCGAGAGCTTCATGCTCTTGTTGGGCTCGTACGAGTCGATCTTGTACGGACCGTTGGAGAAGGGCTTGAGGCCGTACTTCGCGGCCGTGTCCTTCTCCTGCTTCACCGGGCTGGCGGCCGGCATGGCGAGCATCTGCTCGAAGTCGCCGTTGGGCTGCGGGAGCTTGAAGATGATGGTCTTCGCGTCCGGGGTCTCGATCGCCTTGAGGCCGAGCTTGTCCGGGCTGGGGTCCTTGTACGGGCCCGGGTACTCGGTCTTCGGGTCGAGCACCTGCATCAGGTAGACCGGGCCGCCGGAGATGACGTCCTGGGCCCAGGTGCGCTCGATGCCGTACTTGACGTCCTGGGCGGTGACGGGGGTGCCGTCCTCCCAGGTCACGTTGTCCTTGAGGGTGTACTTGTACGTCTTGCCGCCGTCACTGATCTCGGCCTTGGCCGTGGCGAGGTCGGGGACGAGCTCGGTGCTCTCCGCGCCCGGGGCGGCCTTGAAGCTGATCAGCTGGCGGGCGTAGTAGCGGGAGAAGTCCCACATGAAGCCGTAGTAGCCGCGCTGCGGGTCCCACGAGTCGGCTTCCTGGGTACCGACGAACTTGAGCTCGCCGCCCTTCTTGTCGGAAGGGTTGGAGACCTTGCCTATGCCGGAGTTGAAGCCCCCGCCGGCGGCGGCCGGCTTGTCCTCGGTGTTCTCCTTGCCGCCACAGGCGGTCGCGGTCAGCATGGCGGCGAGCACGACGGCCGTGCCAGCGGCAAGCCTGCGCTTCGACGTGCGATGGGTAGTCACGATGCTCGCAACCCTCCGTTGTAGTTCCGGTGTACTTCCGGCCCGAAGCCGATTGATGGGGACCTGCGGTTGTACTAGCGGGAGCCCTTCGGGTCGAGGGCGTCGCGGACGCCGTCGCCGAAGAGGTTGAAGGCCAGCACGGTGATGAAGATCGCTACGCCGGGGAAGATCATGAAGAGAGGATCGTCCTCGTACGTCCGCACGGCCGTGGAGAGGGTCTCTCCCCACGACGGCGTGGGCGGCTTGACGCCGACGCCGAGGAAGCTCAGGGCGGCCTCGGTCAGCACGTTGGTGGGGATCATCAGCGTCGAGTAGACGGTGATGGGCGCCACCAGGTTGGGAAGCAGTTCGCGGAAGAGGATGTACAGCCGGCCGGCTCCCAGGCTGCGCGCGGCCTCGACGTACTCGCGCTCGCGCAGCGACAGGGTCTGTCCGCGCACGATGCGGCCGATGTAGGGCCAGCCGAAGAAGCCGATGACCAGCACCAGTACGGCGATCCGCAGGCCGGACCCCTCGAAGCCCCACAGCTCGCCCGGGATGACGGAGATCAGCGCGATGATGAACAGCAGCTGCGGGAAGGCGAGCAGCAGGTCCATGACGCGGCTGATGGCCGCGTCGACCCAGCCTCCGAAGTAGCCGGCGATGATGCCGAAGAAGGTGCCCATCGACACGGCCACGAAGGCGGACAGGAAGGCCACCAGCAGGGAGATGCGGGCGCCGTAGACGATCCGGCTGAAGACGTCGCGGCCGTTGACCGGCTCGACCCCGAGCAGGAACTCGCCGCTGATACCGCCCCAGTCGCCGGCCGGCAGGCCGAGGAGCGGGTCCAGCATGTCCTCGTGCAGCTCCTCCGGCGGGTGGCCGAAGGCCTTGACGATCAGCGGCGCGAACAGCGCGACGAGGATCAGCAGGATCACGATGACGCCGCCGGCCAGGGCGACCTTGTCACGCTTGAGCCGCAGCCAGGCGATCTGCCACGGCGAGCGGCCCTCGATCGCCTTCTGCGGGACTTCGGGGGCGGCCACGGCCGCGGGATCTGCCGCGTCGGTTTCGTGCAGTGGTGCCGTCATCGTGGTGGGGACCCCTCTCGGCCGACGGTTGCCGGCCCATGCCCGCCGCTGTGGCGGCTTCGTTCTATCGGCGTCACTGATGGTGCGAAGGCACGGAATGCGCCTGAAGTGCACGTGAAGAGCAGGTGCTTACGGGATTGACCGGCCTTCGGTGGGGGGAGTCTTCAACGGCGTCCGAACCGGCCGCCAGACCTGCCGGGGATGTGATGCGCAACCGTGATCTGCGCCTACACCTTCCGTTATCCGAACCGCGCGCCCTGTTCAGCGGTGAGAGACCGCCCGTTCGGTGCGGAATCGGGCATCAGGGCCAACTGCCCTTTCGGGCGTGCTTCTTGGGCGGATTCGGCGGATATGACGAAGGCCGCACCGGTGGTGTCCGGTGCGGCCTTCGAGACGGATGTCTCGGTATGCGGACCTGCTCAGTACGAGGGCGCCTGGCCCTCGCGGTCGTAGAACGGCCGGGTCCGCGCGCGCAGCCACATGGCCACGGGGTCGTGCTCGTCCGCCAGCGCGACCGTGCACACGGGTACGCCCTCGGGGACCGCGCCGACGGACTGGCGCATCATCTCCCGCACCGATTCCAGCGCGGGCGCGGAGGCGTCGTACAGGTCGAGCCCCACCGCGAGGTACGGCGATCCCAGCGCCGGCTGCACCCACGCGCGCCGCAGCGACCGGACGGCCGGGGTGCGGTGCGCGTGCTGGGTCAGCAGCCCGTAGAACTGCGGGAGCTCGATGGCGGGCTCGGACAGCCGCAGCGGTCCGGCCGGCATCCGGTCGAGGCCGGTCGCGATGCGCCGCAGGTCGGCCCAGGGGAGGCCGAGGCCGCCGCCCTGGGCGTGCGGGTTCAGCCACAGGCCCCAGCGGTCCGGGTAGAGAGCGCGGGCGATGTCCCGGCCCGTGACCACCTCGTACCCCCGGTTCCAGCCGCTGGCCGCCAGCTCCTGCGGGGAGGTCACGCAGGGCGCGTACCCGAGGCCCTCGACCTCCATGCCGCCGTACTGCGCGTCCGGCGATCCCGGCTGCCCCTGCCAGAGCAGCATCCACAGCCGCCCCTCGGCGAGGGCGCCCAGGAGCGACTCGTAGCTCTCGTAGCGCCCCGGAGTCACCTGGCGCAGCATGTGCTCGACCTGCCCGGCCGCGGCCGTGCCTGACGCACTCACCCGGTACCCCTCTTCGTCCGCCCGTCGCTCCACGCGTGCCTCCCGTTTCCGGCGCGGTCACACGCGAGGCCGGGAGATGTCACCAGCTTATGCGGCCCTACGGCAGGTAGAAGGGGCGTACGCGCTCACGAATCCAGTCCGTGACCGGGTCCTGCGCCGCGTCCAGGAGGATCAACTGCACGGGCCAGGGCGCCGGTACGCGTGCCAGGGCCCGTCCGAGGGCCTCCATCGGGGCGTTTCCCGCCTCGGCCTCCCATCCCACCAGTCGGACACCGATGAACAGTTCCGGGGCCCCGCCCTCGACGCTGGCCAGGCAGCGGTGCGCGGCGGCGACGGCGCCCGTGGCCCGGAACTCCTCGGCGGCGGCCGCCAGGAAGTCCACCGGGTCCTCCTGCCAGTCGGGCTCGTACAGCCGGACCCGGCCGCCGGCGGCCGGTCCGTCGAGCGGCGACCGGCCCGTCCGGCACAGCTCCGCCACGGCGGGCGGGGGCAGCGGCACGCCGACCGCCCCCTCCGGGTTCACCGCGATGCCCAGCTGCGGGGGCAGGCCGCGCGCGAATTCGACGGCGGGGGCCACGGTGAAGTCCATGCCCGGTCCGACACAGGCGAGGAACTGGGCCTCGGAGCTGTAGACCGGGACGTAGGCCAGCCCGCCGATGTCCATCGTGGGCAGGGTGAGACCGGCCGGGCCCGGCTCGGGGCCGCCCCCGGCGGGCAGCGGCACCCATACCGGGCTGCGCCCGAGTACTTCCAGGATCCGCGCGCCGGCGTCCCGCTGCCCCAGCGCCGCCCCCAGCACCTGCTCCAGCTCGTTCCCCGGCCAGCCGCTGCCCTGCATGTGCCCTGCCTCCGTGTGGTCCCGTCCCGCCCGCCTGTCGAGCCGAAGGCTACGCGGGGAAGTCGATGCCGGTCACGGCGGCCGCCGAGGCCCGGTCCAGGAGCACCGCCGAGGCGCAGCCCGCCGGCGGCCGGCCCGCCTCCGCCTCGCGCAGCAGCCGGCCCACCGCGCCGCGGTGCCGGGCGAAGGCGTACGCCGACACGCTCCGGCCGCGCGCCCGCTGCCCCGAGAGGGCCTCCTCGGGGCTGGTGTCGAGGAGCAGCAGGTGCAGGGAGCGGCCGCGGCGGCGCGCGGCGACCGCGAGCAGTCCCCGCACCCAGCTCTGCGTACCGCAGTCGTGGACGACGACGGAGGCGCCCGAGCGCAGCAGCCGCCACAGCCCCCGGTAGTGCGCGACCCGCACGAGCGGGCGGTACACCGCGTAGGGCAGTGCCGAGGGCATCCGGCGCTCCCAGCGCTCGCGGGTGTCCTGCGAGTCGACGGCGCCGTCCGCGGCGGCCGCCCGCTGGATCAGCGTGCTCTTCCCGCCGCCGGGCAGGCCGGACACCACCACGATGTCGCCCGCGTCGAAGCGGAGCCGGTGCGGGCCGCGCGCCTTCGGTCCGCGCAGGTCGCGCACGAGGCCCGCGCCCGCACCGGCCGCGCCCTCGCGTCCCCCGCGCACGCGCGGTCCGCGCTGCGCGGGCACCGCGTCCACGGTTCCCGTCGTCGTCACCACTCCGAATCTCCGCACAGTGTTCGCCTCCCCCGAATCGGGTCGCCAAGGACCCTTGCCCACTGAGTGTAAAGAGACGGTCATCTCGCAGGGCCGGTTCCGGACCCTTCCGGAACCGGCTGCGCTCCGGCCGCCGCGGGTCCGCGCCGTCTTTCGGACCCGCACGCCCGATCACCGCGGTGGCGTGCAATGATGTGCGCCATCTGGACCAACTGCATACCGGCCGCTTGAATCCGCGCGGGAGAGTCCCGGCACGCCGCAAGGCCGTGCGCGGGCGCCGAAGGAGCAAGACCCTCCCTTGAATCTCTCAGGCCCCGTACCGCGTGGATGAGGCAGATCTGAAAAGCGAGACGCGTCCCCACTCCGCGTGAGGCGCGCTCCACCCAAGGTGCAAGTCGCGATTCCCGTCCCGAACGACCGACGGAACTCGCGGTGAACCTCTCAGGTTCCGATGACAGATGGGGAGGAACGTCCTCGTCATGTCCTGTCGATGCCCTGGGACCCGGGAGCCACACCCATGAGCACTGCCCCCCGTCTGACCGCCCTCGATGCGCTGCACCGCTCCCTCGGTGCGACCATGACCGACTTCGCGGGCTGGGACATGCCGCTGCGGTACGGCAGCGAGCGCGACGAGCACAACGCCGTGCGCACGAAGGCCGGCCTCTTCGACCTCTCCCACATGGGCGAGATCACGCTGACCGGCCCGGAGGCCGTGAAGGCCCTGGACTACGCGCTGGTCGGGAACATCTCCACCGTCGGCGTCGGCCGCGCCCGCTACACGCACATCTGCCGGGCCGACGGCGGCATCCTCGACGACCTGATCGTCTACCGCCTGGGCGAGACGGAGTACATGGTCGTCGCCAACGCCTCCAACGCCCAGGTCGTCCTCGACGCCCTGACCGAGCGGGCCGCCGGCTTCGACACCGAGGTCCGCGACGACCGCGACGCGTACGCGCTGCTCGCGGTGCAGGGCCCGGAGTCCCCCGGCATCCTCGCCTCGCTCACCGACGCCGACCTGGACGGCCTCAAGTACTACGCCGGCCTGCCGGGCACGGTGGCCGGGGTGCCCGCGCTGATCGCGCGGACCGGCTACACCGGCGAGGACGGCTTCGAGCTGTTCGTCGCCCCCGAGCACGCCGTGGAGCTGTGGCAGGCCCTGACCCGGGCGGGCGAGGGCGTCGGCCTGGTACCGGCCGGGCTGTCCTGCCGCGACACGCTGCGCCTGGAGGCGGGCATGCCGCTGTACGGGCACGAGCTGAGCACGGAGCTCACCCCCTTCGACGCGGGGCTGGGGCGGGTCGTGAAGTTCGAGAAGGAGGGCGACTTCGTCGGCCGCGCCGCGCTGGAGGACGCCGCCGAGCGCGCCGCCACCAAGGCGCCGCGCAAGCTGGTCGGCCTGGTCGCCGAGGGCCGCCGCGTCCCGCGCGCCGGTTTCCCGGTCGTCGCGGACGGCCAGGTCATCGGCGAGGTCACCTCCGGCGCCCCGTCCCCGACGCTGGGCAGGCCGATCGCGATGGCGTACGTGGACGCGGCGCACGCCGCGCCCGGAACCTCCGGCGTCGGCGTCGACATTCGCGGTACGCATGAGGCGTACGAGGTCGTGGCCCTGCCGTTCTACAAGCGGCAGAAGTAGCTCCGCACACGGCTGTGCCGCACCCGCGGCCGTACGGGAACCCGTACGGCTGCGTCTCAGTACCCGAGACCGCTGTTCGTATCCACTCCCCCGCATCCAGGAGAATCAGGCCATGAGCAACCCCCAGCAGCTGCGTTACAGCAAGGAGCACGAGTGGCTGTCGGACGCCGAGAACGGCGTCTCGACGATCGGCATCACCGAGTTCGCGGCCACCGCGCTCGGTGACGTCGTCTACGCCCAGCTTCCGGCGGTCGGCGACACGGTGACCGCGGGCGAGTCCTGCGGCGAGCTGGAGTCGACCAAGTCGGTCAGCGACCTGTACTCCCCCGTCTCCGGCGAGGTCACCGAGTTCAACCAGGACGTCGTGGACGACCCGGCGCTCGTGAACACGGCCCCGTTCGAGGGCGGCTGGCTGTTCAAGGTGCGCGTCTCGGAGGAGCCGGCCGACCTGCTCTCCGCCGAGGAGTACGCCGCGCTCACCCACTCCGACAACTGACCTCAGGGGATCTTGATGTCTGTGCTGAACACCCCTCTCCACGAGCTCGACCCGGACGTCGCCGCCGCCGTCGACGCCGAGCTCGTGCGCCAGCAGTCGACCCTGGAAATGATCGCCTCGGAGAACTTCGCTCCGGTCGCCGTCATGGAGGCCCAGGGCTCCGTCCTGACCAACAAGTACGCCGAGGGCTACCCGGGCCGCCGCTACTACGGCGGCTGCGAGCACATCGACGTCGTCGAGCAGATCGCGATCGACCGCATCAAGGCGCTGTTCGGCGCCGAGGCGGCGAACGTGCAGCCGCACTCGGGTGCGCAGGCCAACGCCGCCGCGATGTTCGCGCTGATCAAGCCGGGCGACACGATCATGGGCCTGAACCTGGCCCACGGCGGTCACCTGACCCACGGCATGAAGATCAACTTCTCCGGCAAGCTCTACAACGTGGTCCCGTACCACGTCGACGAGACCGGACAGGTCGACATGGCCGAGGTCGAGCGCCTCGCCAAGGAGTCCAAGCCGCAGCTGATCGTCGCGGGCTGGTCCGCCTACCCGCGCCAGCTGGACTTCGCCGCCTTCCGCCGCATCGCGGACGAGGTCGGCGCGTACCTGATGGTCGACATGGCGCACTTCGCCGGCCTGGTCGCCGCGGGTCTGCACCCGAACCCGGTGCCGCACGCCCACGTCGTGACGACCACCACGCACAAGACCCTCGGCGGTCCGCGCGGCGGCGTCATCCTGTCGACGCAGGAGCTCGCCAAGAAGATCAACTCGGCGGTCTTCCCCGGTCAGCAGGGCGGCCCGCTGGAGCACGTGATCGCGGCCAAGGCCGTCTCCTTCAAGGTCGCGGCCTCGGAGGAGTTCAAGGAGCGCCAGGTGCGCACCCTGGAGGGCGCCAAGCTCATCGCCGAGCGCCTGGTCCAGCCGGACGTCACCGAGGTGGGCGTCTCCGTCCTGTCCGGCGGCACCGACGTGCACCTGGTCCTGGTCGACCTGCGCGACTCCGAGCTCGACGGCCAGCAGGCCGAGGACCGGCTCCACGAGATCGGCATCACGGTCAACCGGAACGCCGTCCCGAACGACCCGCGGCCCCCGATGGTCACCTCCGGCCTGCGGATCGGTACGCCGGCCCTGGCCACACGCGGTTTCGGCGCCGAGGAGTTCACCGAGGTCGCGGAGATCATCGCGGCCGCGCTGAAGCCGGAGTACGACAAGGCCGACCTCGCGGCACGCGTCTCCGCGCTCGCCGCGAAGTTCCCGCTGTACCCGTCGCTCTAGTCGGCGGTCCGAGAGGGGCCCGGGCCTTGCTTGCGCACAGGACCGGGCCCTTCTCATGCCCGCGCACGCCCCTGCGGGCCCGCGCGCGGCGGGCCCCTCGCCGGGGGCCGCGGCGGGCCCCGCGCAGGGGGCCGCGCAGGTCCGACGCGTCCGCGTCACCCTCGTCACCCCGTCGGACAGCCGAGCCGTTCACCTCGTCGCGTTAAGCTCGTCTGTCGGACAAAATCCGAACAATCCGCCTGTCCTGCCCTTCCCACCCCACGAGCAGACAAGGGAGTCCGCCAGTGGCCATCTCGGTCTTCGACCTCTTCTCCATCGGCATCGGCCCGTCCTCCTCCCACACGGTCGGTCCGATGCGCGCGGCGCGCATGTTCGTGATGCGGCTGAAGAAGGACGGTGTCCTCGCCCAGACCGCGTCCGTGCGGGCGGAGCTCTTCGGCTCGCTCGGCGCCACCGGCCACGGCCACGGCACCCCCAAGGCGGTCCTGCTGGGGCTGGAGGGGCACTCCCCGCGCACCGTGAACGTGGAGACGGCGGACGACGAGGTGGAGCGCATCCGCAAGAGCGGCCGGCTGCGGCTGCTGGGCGCGGAGATAGGCGATGGCCACGAGATCGCCTTCGACGAGCCGAACCAGCTGATCCTGCACCGCCGCCGCTCCCTGCCGTACCACGCGAACGGCATGACGCTCTTCGCGTACGACGAGGCCGGCACCCCCCTGCTGGAGAAGACCTACTACTCGGTCGGCGGCGGCTTCGTCGTGGACGAGGACGCGGTCGGCGAGGACCGGATCAAGCTCGACGACACGGTGCTGAAGTACCCCTTCCGCTCCGGTGACGAGATGCTGCGCCTGGCGAACGAGACAGGCCTGTCGATCTCCTCCCTGATGCTGGAGAACGAGAAGGCCTGGCGCACGGAGGAGGAGATCCGCGAGGGCCTCCTGGAGATCTGGCGCGTCATGCAGTCCTGCGTCGCGCGCGGCATGTCCCGCGAGGGCATCCTCCCCGGCGGGCTGCGCGTCAAGCGCCGGGCCGCCTCCACGGCGCGCCAGCTGCGCACCGAGGGCGACCCGATGCTGCACCGCAGCGAGTGGGCGACGATCTACGCGATGGCGGTCAACGAGGAGAACGCGGCGGGCGGCCGGGTCGTCACCGCCCCCACCAACGGCGCCGCCGGCGTGCTGCCCGCCGTCCTGCACTACTACATGAACTTCGTGCCGGGCGCGGACGAGGACGGCGTGGTCCGCTTCCTGCTGGCGGCGGGCGCGATCGGCATGCTGTTCAAGGAGAACGCCTCCATCTCCGGCGCCGAGGTCGGCTGCCAGGGCGAGGTCGGCTCGGCCTGCTCGATGGCGGCGGGCGCCCTGGCCGAGGTCCTGGGCGGCACCCCGGAGCAGGTCGAGAACGCGGCCGAGATCGGCATGGAGCACAACCTGGGCCTGACCTGCGACCCGGTCGGCGGCCTGGTCCAGATCCCGTGCATCGAGCGCAACGGCATGGCGGCGGTCAAGGCCGTCACGGCGGCCAGGATGGCGATGCGCGGCGACGGCACACACAAGGTCTCCCTGGACAAGGTCATCAAGACCATGAAGGAGACGGGCGCGGACATGAAGGTCAAGTACAAGGAGACCGCCCGCGGCGGCCTGGCGGTCAACGTCATCGAATGCTGACCCGCGCGCGCTGACGGGTACGGTCCGGCACCGAGGCCCCGTCCCCCGGTTCCGGCCGTGGGGCGGGGCCCTGTGCGTGTGCGGACGCATGTCCGAAGCCTCCGGGTGCAACCGGGGACCGGGCGGAGGGTGTCCCAGGGAGTGACACCCTGTCCCCGTCTCTGAGAAATCGGGGGACGTCATGATCCATCCGCTGTCACGTCTTCGTCCGCGCCGCCGGCAGTCCGTGGCCCTGCTCAT
Source organism: Streptomyces sp. NPDC058662 (assembly GCF_042716255.1). Classification (NCBI taxonomy): domain Bacteria; kingdom Bacillati; phylum Actinomycetota; class Actinomycetes; order Kitasatosporales; family Streptomycetaceae; genus Streptomyces; species Streptomyces sp. NPDC058662. The sequence continues at coordinate 31,537 of NZ_JBHXRU010000066.1, forward strand.
GGGCGTGCTGCTCACCGTCGGCATCGGCCTCGCCGCCCCCGCCTCCGCCGCTCGCGGCGCCGGGGCCCAGACCCAGACGCCGCTCGTCGTCAACGCCCGCTGGGGCGGGCACTGCACGTACGACCGGCTCGTCATCGACCTGCAGGGGTACGTCCCCCAGGTCACCGTCACACCCGTCCCGCAGCTGTACTACGACGGGTCCGGCAAACCCGTCCCGCTGGCCGGGAAGTACTTCCTGGAGATCCGTTTCAACCCCGCCGCCGCGCACAACGACGCGGGGCAGAGCGTCTACCAGGGCCCCCGCCTGCAGAAGATCTACCTCAGCAAGCTCAAGGGCATCGCCCTGACCGGCGACTACGAGGGGTACGTGACCTTCGGCGCCGCCTTCGACACCAAGCCGTACTACAGCACCGCCGTGCTGCACGCGCCCGAGCGGTTCGTGCTGGACGTCTCGCACCCGAACACCTGCTGACCCCGCGGTCGCGGCTGTGCCCGGGGCGCCGCGCCTGGTGCTCCGGGTTGGGGAAGTCGAAGCGGCAGCCGGCGTCCCACCGGGAGCGCTGGTTCCCCTGCGCGGGCATGCCGTCCGCCCGCTTGAGCAGGGCGGCCAGGTGCATGAGGTTCCAGGACATGAAGGCCCTGTCGCGGTCGGCGTAAACCTAGGATGACGGCATGTCGCTGCCGCACGCCATCCTCACCGCCCTGCTGGAGAAGCCCTCGTCGGGGCTGGAGCTCACCCGGCGGTTCGACAAGTCGATCGGCTACTTCTGGTCGGCGACGCACCAGCAGATCTACCGCGAGCTCGGGCGGCTGGAGGAGGCCGGGCTGATCCGGGAGCTGCCCGGCGCCGTGCCCCTGCGCGGGCAGAAGAAGGAGTACGAGGTCCTGCCCGCCGGCGGCGCGGAGCTGGCGCGCTGGGTCGCGGAGAGCCAGGACCCCAAGCCGATACGCGATCCGCTGCTGCTGCGGCTGCGGGCGGCGGGCGTCGTGGGGACCGGGGGGCTCGCCCCCGAGCTGCGGCGCCACCTGGAGCTGCACCGGGACCAGTTGGCGCAGTACGAGGCCATCGAGGAGAAGGACTTCCCGCCGGGGCGGGACGCCGTGGAGGACCGGCTGCGCCGGCTCGTCCTGCACGGCGGGATCGCCCTGGAGACCTTCTGGCTCCAGTGGCTGCGGGAGGCCCTGGCCGAGGTCGAGGACATCGGCGGCGACGGGGGCGGCGGCGCGCCCTGACCGGGGCGAGCGGGTGCCGGCGGCGGAGCCTTTGGGGCCGCGAGCGGGCCGGGGCCGGGCCGGCGGGCCCGGCAGCGCAGCACCCCCGCCCGGCAGGAGGCGGGGGCGGCCGGTGGGACCTACTTGTTCACCGAGGTCCAGAACTCGTCGAAGCTCAGCAGGCCGTCGCCGTTCGCGTCCTTGGCGGCGATGACGGCGTCGGCCACCGGGCCGGTGACGAACGGGTCGCCCATGGCCGCCATGGCCGCCTTGAACTCGTCGGCCGTGACGAAGCCGTCGCCGTTCACGTCGAACTTGCCGAACGTCGTCCGTGCGTTCTCGATGTCCGCCACTGGGTCCACCCCTTCTTGGTACTTGTTGACCGGCTCAGGGTAGCGGCCTGCGCGGACACTCTCCGCCTCGGGTCCCGTTCGAGCGGCTGATAGATATCTCATTACCCTTCCGTAATACGGAAGCGATAATTCCAGCCAAGAAATCGAGCCGCCACTTGTCACGCTCCGGGATCACGGCATAACGTACCGACATTGCCGCCACACCAGGAGCGCAGGGCTCCCAGGGACAAGCGGCAACAAGGGCGATCACACAGGTGACGATCAAAGCCGACGCATCATTCGAAGTTCTGCCCTTCACCCGTACCTGCCGCCATATCTGGGAAGACGGCGACCATGTGCTCATCGGAGTGAGTCCGGGGAACAGCTACTTCAGCTCCGAGCGCATCAGCAGCCTCGCCCAGTGGGCCACGACCCGCTTCGCGCAGGTCGACTTCGTCTACGCGGACCTCCACGTCGACCGGATGTTCGCCGCCTTCGGCTACACCCCGGAGCACGCGGAGAAGCGCGCCACGAAGGAGATCAAGGCGGTCCGGAGGAGGATTCTCAAGGGCGTGGAGGAATCAGGGCCCCCTCACTCCGAGATTCGCGTGAGGGCACTTTCAGAATTCCAATCCAACCCCGTTTACCAACTCCTGCACAGGCGCGTGCTCCATTTCCTGGAGACCGACGACGTATTCCGCAAGGGCTGTGAGGAAATGGCCCTCCACTTTGTCGGGTCCAAGCTGGCGGACGGCGAATCCATCACGGCAGCGCAGTTGCAGGTCTGTTTCGACTACATGGCGGCGGAACTGCCGTTCTTCGTGGACACCCCGAGCATTCTCGACGTGCCGTCCTCGGTGGCGGCCTACCACGTGAAGATGCCGATGACGGACGTCCTCTTCGCCCGGGGCGGCGGTCTGCGCGCGACCCGGAACCAGGCGTACGCCGTCGTACGGCCCGACGCCCCCGAGGCCGTACGCGCCACTCCCCAGGACACCGCCGGCCGGGACACCGCCCCCCGCCCCGGCGTCCCCCACACCACCGTGGACCACGCACCGACCGAGAGGACCGTCGATGAGCGTCGAGCAGCTTGAGGGACCGGAGAGCCGGGAGCGGGAGCCGCTCCTCGACTTCCCCCTCTCACGGCGCGGTGACGAGCTCCCGCAGGAGTGCGCCTGGCTGCGCGAGAAGGCCCCGGTCGCCAGGGTCCGCACCCTCACCGGGGACCCGGCCTGGCTGGTGAGCAGCTACGCGCTGGCGAAGCAGGTACTGGAGGACGAGCGGTTCAGCCTCAAGGACACCGCGAACGCCGGCGTCCCCCGCCAGTACGCGCTGACGATCCCGCCCGAGGTCGTCAACAACATGGGGAACATCAACAGCGCCGGCCTGCGCGACGCGGTGATGAAGGCGCTCAGCCCGCGCCAGAAGGGCCTCCAGGACTGGCTGCGCGCCACGGCCGGGGAGCTGATCGACCAGATGCTCGCCGAAGGCGGCCCGGCCGACCTGCGGGCGGGCTTCGCCGACCCCTACTCGGCGGCCATGCACTGCCGGATCCTCGGGGTGCCCTTCGAGGACTGGCGCCGGCTGATGTCGGGGCTGGACGTCGCGTTCATGACCGCGCGCGAGCCGTTCGCCGACTCGGCGCTCAACTGGTACAAGGACGTCGGCTACTTCGCCGAGCAGCTGAACGCGCAGCTCGCGCTGCCCGCCGAGGAGCGTACGGGGCTCCTCGGCAGGTTCGCGGAGCTGAAGGAGGCGGATCCGGACTCGGCCCACCTGACGGACGACATGTTCGCGACCGTGGCCGTCTCGCTGTTCGGCGCCGGCGCGGTCTCCACCTCAGCGTTCCTGGTCCTGGCGGTCCTGGCGCTGCTGCAGAGGCCGGAGCTCGTCGGCTACCTGCGCGCGCACCCGGAGCGCATGGGCGGGGCCGTGGACGAGCTGCTGCGGTGGAACCTGTCCGTAGGCGACGGCCTGCCGCGCATCGCCCTGGCGGACATCCAGGTCGGTGACGTGCTGGTGAAGGAGGGCGAGCTCGTCCTCGTCCTGCTGGAGGGCGCCAACTTCGACCCGGAGGCCTTCGAGCACCCGGACGAGCTGGACCTGGAGCGCCAGAGCCCCCGGCCCCACCTCGCCTTCGGGGCCGGCCGGCACTTCTGCCCGGCTTCCGCGCTGGGGAGGGCGCACGCGGAGATCGCGCTGGAGGTGCTGGTCGAGCGGCTGCCCGGGATCAGGCTCGCGGTGCCGGCGGAGAACCTGGTGTGGCGGACGGGCTTCATCAAGAGGCTGCCGGAGCGGCTGCCGGTCGCCTGGTAGTCCGGGCCCGCGGGCCGGGCCCGGCCTCCGCGGCCGAGTCCGGTCCGCGGGCCGGGTCCGGTCGCCCGGAGGGAGCCGGACGCGGCGGTGCCCCGGGAGC
>NZ_JBHXRU010000067.1:0-34198 GCF_042716255.1 Streptomyces sp. NPDC058662
GCCCCCGGCGGGGCACGGCCTCACCGCGAGGCGCGGCCCGCCGCGAGGGCCGGCCCCGCCGCGAGGGCCGGCCCCGCCGCGAGGCCCGGCCCCGCCGCGACCGAGGTGGTCTCTTTCGGATCTTGTCGGGCTCGTCGCGTCCGGCACCGCGCCCGGCCGTGTTGTCGCGGCGCCCGAGTGCGTCCCGTACAAGGGCGTCCCTCCGCCTTGCCGGGCACGGCGCCGGACGCCGCGGGCTCAGCCGAAGATCCGAAAGAGGCGATCTAGGATCAGGTGTGGAACCTCGCGCGTTCGTCCGTCTCGCCGCCCCCGCCGTTGCCGCCCTGCTCGCCCTCACCACGGCGTGTACGGCCGGCACCGTGCAGGGGCGGCCGGGGGCGTCGGGGCTGCGCGACCCGTACTTTCCCAAGGCCGGCAACGGCGGTTACCAGGTCGACCACTACGCGCTCGACCTCGCGTACGACCCCGCCGACGGCACGTTGCGCGGCACGGCCGTCATCACCGCCCGCGCCGAGCAGGGGCTCAGCTCCTTCAACCTCGACCTCAGCGGCCTCGACGTCGAGGGCGTGACGGTGCAGGGCGCCAAGGCCCGGTACAACCGGACCGGCAGCGAGCTCACCGTCCGTCCCGCCGAGGACCTCAGGAAGGGCGAGCTCTTCCGTACGGAGGTCGACTACAGCGGCAGGCCGAGGGTGTTCGAGGATCCGGACGGCTCCCGGGAGGGCTGGATCACCCACCCGGGCGGCGCGGTCGGCGTCGGCGAGCCGATCGGTTCGATGGCCTGGTTCCCCGGCAACCACCACCCCAGCGACAAGGCCGCCTACGACATCACGCTCACCGTGCCCGACGGCTACGAGGCCGTCTCGAACGGCGAGTTGCGCTCCCGCACCCAACGGGGCGACGGAAACACCGCGTTCGTGTGGCACGCCCCCGAGCCGATGGCCAGCTACCTGGCCACCGCCGCCGTCGGGACGTACGAGGTGACGACCGGGCGGACCGCCTCCGGGGTCCGGCTCTACACCGCGGTGGCCCCCGGTGAGGCCGCGCGGAGTACCGGGGCGCTCGCCCGGCTGCCGGAGGTGCTGGAGTGGGGCAGCGGCCGGTTCGGCCCGTACCCCTTCGGCGCGGCGGGTGCGATCGTGCTGCCCGGCGGCACCCTGGAGTACGCGCTGGAGACGCAGACGCGCCCGCTCTTCCCCGGCGCGCCCGAGGAGTCGCTCGTGGTGCACGAGCTGGCCCACCAGTGGTTCGGCAATTCGGTGTCGCCGCGGTCCTGGAAGGACATGTGGCTCAACGAGGGCTTCGCCACCTACGCGGAGTGGCTGTGGGCCGAGGAGCACGGCGGGAACACCGCGCAGGAGAGCTTCGACGCCTTCCTGGAGGGCGACACGGAGACGGAGCCGGCAGCCGGCTCCGACTGGGACGCCTTCCCGCCCGCCGCCCCGCCCGGGCCCGAGCACATCTCCGGGAACCCGGTGTACTTCCGCGGCGCGATGGTCCTGCACCGGATCCGCCAGGAGGTGGGGGACGAGAAGTTCTTCGCGCTGCTGCGGGGCTGGGCCTCCGAGCACCGGCACGGGAACGCAAGCACCGCCGACTTCACCGCCTACGCGGCAAAGAGCACCGGGCACGACCTGGGGAAGGTCTGGGACACCTGGCTGTACGGGGAGCGCCGCCCACCCGCCCCGTGAGGAGGGGAGACCGCTCCCACGACCGAGGCCCGCACAGCCGCAGCCCGCACAGCCGCGGCTCCACCGCCGCTCCCCCGCCCGCGGCTACCGCGCGTCGAGCGCCTTGCGCAGCACCGTGCAGTCGCGGCCCCGCTCGCGCTCCCGGGTCCTGCGCACCGGGGTGTAGCCCTGGGACCGCCAGAACTCCAGCGCCGCCGGGTTGTTGTCCAGTACGGCCAGCCGTACGCCCGTCCGCCCCGCCGCGCGGAAGCGGTCCTCGACCAGGGCCGCCACGGCGCGCCCGTACCCCTCGCGGTGCGCGGTGGCGTCGATGAGCAGCAGCCCGATCCACGGGTCCGGGTCCTCGGAGGCCCGGTCCGGGTGGTGGGCGAGGGTGGCGGCGAGGCCGACGAGGCGGCCCGCCGAGCGGGCGAGGAGCACCTCGGCGCCGTCCTGGGCGAGCTCGTCGGCGAGGGCGGCCGCGACTTGTTCGACCGTGATGCGGTTCGGGTCGGGGAAGTCTCCGCTCAGTTCGAAGAACGCGTGGTTCGTCGCGTAGAGCGTGGCGATCTCGGTGAGGACCGGACCGGGCAGGGCGCCGTCGACGGGGACGAGCGGTTGGAGAATCACCTGGTCAACGGTAGCGAAGCCCCCTCCACAAACGGGTGGGAGGGGGCTTCACCGGCTGGCCGGCGGACGCGGCCGCTCGGGCCGTGACGGACTCAGACGTTGACGCCGAAGTCCTGGGCGATGCCGGTGAGACCGGAGGCGTAGCCCTGGCCGACCGCGCGGAACTTCCACTCGGCGCCGTTGCGGTACAGCTCGCCGAAGACCATGGCGGTCTCGGTCGCGGCGTCCTCGGAGAGGTCGTAGCGGGCGATCTCGGCGCCGCCGGCCTGGTTCACGACGCGGATGTACGCGTTGCGGACCTGGCCGAAGTTCTGGCTGCGGGCCTCGGCGTCGTAGATGGAGACCGGGAAGACGATCTTGTCCACGTCGGCCGGGAGGCCGGCGAGGTTGACGTTGATCGCCTCGTCGTCGCCCGCGCCCTCGCCGGTGCGGTTGTCACCGGTGTGCACGATGGTCTGGTCCGGGGTGGACTTGTTGTTGAAGAAGACGAAGTGACCGTCGGAGACGACCTTGCCCGTCGGGTTGACCGCGATGGCGGAGGCGTCGAGGTCGAAGTCGACTCCGGTCGTCGTACGGACGTCCCAGCCGAGGCCGACCGTGACGGCAGTGAGGCCCGGGGCCTCCTTGCTGAGCGAGACGTTGCCGCCCTTGGACAGGCTTACTGCCATTTTGACTGGTGTCCCTTCCTCGTCGCATGACCGCGATATGTGGCCAAGTTACCGCTGATCCCTCTAACGCGAGGAGAGGGGCGCAGGGTTCCCGGCGTGAAATCCGGATGACGGGACGGCCCGGGGGCACGGATCATAGGGGCATGCCTGGTCCCTATGTCATCCGCGGTTCGGTCGTGCTCCCCGAGGGCGAGCTCGCCTGGCGCTTCTCGCGGTCCTCCGGGCCGGGCGGTCAGCACGTGAACACCTCGGACTCGCGGGTGGAGCTGCTGTTCGACCTGGCGGCGACGAAGGCGCTGCCCGAGGTATGGCGGGCGCGGGCGCTGGAGCGGCTCGCCGGCCGCCTGGTCGACGGGGTCGTGACCGTACGGGCCTCCGAGCACCGCTCGCAGCTGCGCAACCGGGAGATGGCGCTGGTCCGGCTGGCATCGCTGCTGGCGGAGGCGACGGCGCCGCCGCCGAAGCCGCGCCGGGCGACGAGGATCCCGCGCGGGATCAACGAGCGCCGGCTGCGGGAGAAGAAGGCCCGCGCCGAGACGAAGCGCGGCCGCACCGGCCGCGACTGGTAGCCGGCCCCCGGGCACGCCCCGCGCGACCGGCCCCGCACGCCCCGCGCGACCAGCCCCACGCGACCCGCGTCCCGCCCCCCCTACGCGCCCAGGTGCCGGTAGCGCCCCCGGAAGTACGTCAGCGGCGAGGAGTCGGGCGCGGGCAGTCCCGCCGTCAGCACGCGGCCGACCACCAGGGTGTGGTCCCCCGCCGCGACGCGGTTCTCCGTACGGCATTCGAGGGTGGCCAGCGCCCCGGTCAGCAGCGGCGCGCCCGAGGTCTCGCCGCGCGTGTGCGGGAGGTCCGCGAAGAGCAGCCGGTCGCTGATGCGGCCCTTCATCGAGAACCGGCCCGCGACCTGGAGTTGGTGGTCCGCGAGGAGCGAGACCGCCCACAGCGGCTGCTCCGCCAGCAGGTCGTCCATGCGGGAGCCCTCGCGCAGGCTCACCAGGACCAGGGGCGGGTCGAGGGAGACGGACATGAAGGCGGTGGCCGTCATGCCGACGTCCTCGCCGCGCGTGCCGTCCGCCGTCAGGGGGTCCTCGTGCGCGGTGATCAGGCACACGCCCGCCGCCAGCCGGGCCATCGCGGCGCGGAACTCGTCGTTGCTCACCCCCTCAGCATGGGGGCTGGCCCGGGACGGGGCGGGCGCGGGGGTCGACACGCGGGGGACACGGCTGGGTACGGAGGTCGTCTTGGCCACGCCGAAACGCTAATCTCGCGATTTCCCGCGCACATCGGGCCCGGGTCCGAGTCGTGCCCCCGCCCCTCGGCCTAGGTCCCGGCGTATCGTTTGCTTCCGGGAAGGCGGGGGAGCGCTCCCAGTCGGTAACCCCCCGCTGAGCTCGGGTATTCATATCATGTGACTTGAGTCACAGAGGGCAAGATTTGTTGACCCTGTGTACCTGCCGCACAGCTCACTGTGATTCAGTGGACGGGACACCGCAACGAAACGCCGATGACAAACCTGGAGTTGCTGTCGAGGTCTCGGGGAGAGCGAGCAATGGAGACCGAGTCGGAGCCGTACGTCCGTCTTGCGACCCTGCGGCAGCTGCACCGGGTGGTGGCCGAGCTCAACACGGCCCGCAGCCTGGCGGACACTCTGCAGACCGTCGTGGACGGCATCGTCGTGGGCCTCGGCTACGAACTCGCCTGTGTCAACCTCGTACGCCCGGACGGTGATCTGGTCGTCGCCGCCTTCGCCGGGGACCCCGCGGCCGAGGCCCTCATCACCGGTCGCGTCGGCTCCCGGACCTCCTGGGAACGCCGCCTGACGATGGGTGAGAACTGGGACGGGCTCCGCTTCATCCCGCACACCGAGGGCTGGGTCCTGCTGGAGGACGACGTGCCCCAGTGGCACACGGACGGCCCCGATCCGCGGTTCGCGGACGAGTGGCATCCGGAGGACCGGCTCTACGCGCCGATGTACGCGTCCGGCGGCGAGCTCCTCGGCGTCATCTCGGTGGACAGACCGCGCAACGGCCGGCGGCCGGGGGCCTGGGGGCGCGAAGCGCTCCAGATGTACGCCTTCCAGGCGGCGATTGCGATCAGCAATGCCCGCCTGCGCGCGAACATGCAGCGCGCCCTGGTCCGGCTCGAACGGGAGCAGCAGGCGCTGCGGGCCAGCGAGGAGTCGTTCCGCCAGGCCTTCGAGTACGCGCCCAGCGGCATGGCCATCGCCGAGATGGGCGGCGACCAGCACGGCCGGCTGCTGCGGACCAACGACGCGCTGTGCCGGCTGCTGGGCCGGCCGGCCTCGGTCCTGCGCCGCTACTCCTTCTCCGACCTGGTCCACCCCGAGGACATCGGCACCCTGCTGCGCACCTCCGCCGAGGGCGGCCGCGCCGAGCTGCGCCTCGGGCGGCGCGACGGCACCTACGTCTGGGTGTCCCTGCGGAACTCCGTGGTCGCCGACGCCGCCGACGGCCCCCGCTTCCTGCTGACGCACGTCGAGGACATCGAGGAGCGCAAGCGGCACGAGCTCCAGCTGGCCCACCGCGCGAGCCACGACTCGCTGACCGGCCTGCCCAACAGCGCGGAGCTGCGGGCCCGGCTCGGCGCGCGGCTGTGCCGCAGGCCGCAGTCCGTGCGGGCCACCGCCGTGGAGGCCCTGGACGCGGCGTACGAGGGGCGGGAGGGGCGCGACGCCTACCAGGTCCGCGGAGAGGCGGGTGGTGCCGGTGAGCACGGCTTTCAGCCCGACGGGAGCGACCGCTACCCCACGCCCGACCCCTTCGAGTTCCCCGCCGGGGCCGTGCCGGCCCAGGACGGCCCGTACGACCACCACGTGCACACCGTGGCGCCCGCCACCGACGTCGACGACGGGACGAAGGGGCTCGCGGTGCTCTTCTGCGACCTCGACGGCTTCAAGTCGATCAACGACCGCTTCGGGCACCACACGGGCGACGCCGTCCTGATCGAGGTGGCCCGGCGGCTGACGACCGGCGTCAGGGACGGTGACACCGTCGCTCGGCTGGGTGGTGACGAATTCGTCGTCCTCGCCGACGGGCTGGGCGCCGCGGACGCCGCCGACCTGGCCGTGCGGCTGCGCAACGCGATCATCCCGCCGATCAGGGTGGACGGCCGCGCGGTGCGGGTGGGAGCGAGTTTCGGCATCGGCTGGGCCAGTTGCGGGATGTCCGCGGACGAGGTGCTGCGCTCCGCCGACCAGCGGATGTACATCGAGAAGAGGTCCCGTTCCAAGGCGCACCGCCGGGCGGGCTGAACGGATCGGCCGCCCGTGGGCGCACGTGTTCGGGGTAGGCTCCCGGGGGTCGAAAGGAGTGACCTGCGATGACGACGCCCGCGAACAACGGCCCGAACAACGGGGCGAACAAGCCCGAGGACGACGACCCGTTCGGCTATCTCTACGCGGACGGCCAGGCCGCCGGAGCCACCCCGCCCGCGGGCGGTGGATACGGCTACCCCGGAGGCTCGACGGTCGGTGGTCAGCCCGGCGCGCAGCCCGGCGTCCCCCGTACCTCGTACAACCAGGTGCGCACGGTCGGTGAGCGGAGCTACGGCGGCCAGCGCGGCCCCGTCCCCCAGCAGCAGGGCCCCGGGCAGCAGCCCCCGGCCTACCAGGCGCAGTACCAGTCCCCGGAGGCGCTGCAGGCGGGCGGCTACGGCGTTCCGCAGCAGCAGCCCCCGCAGCACCAGACCCAGACGATCTCCCACACGGGCGGTCACGGCGGCGGGCACGGCGGCGGCGGTTCGAGCCGCCGGGGCATGCTGATCGCGGCCGTCGCGGTGGTCGGCGCCGTCGTGATCGGCATCGGCGCGGCCGTGGCCTTCGGCAAGGACGACGAGAAGAAGGGGAACGGGGCGGACGGCAAGCCGAACCAGTCGGCGGCCCCGCAGGACCCCACCGCCCCTGCGACCGGCGGGGCCTCGCAGCCGCCGGAGGTCGAGCTGCCCAGGGCGGACTTCGCGGGCGCCGGCATGTCCCTCACGGGCGGCGCGGTCCTGCAGAACACGGTGGCCGGGGCCAAGAGCGCCGGCGGCCAGTACGTGGGCGGCCTGAGTACCCCCGGCGCCGCGGCGACCTGGAGCCTGGACGTGCCCGCGGCCGGCAAGTACAAGCTGAAGATGACCTACGGCGTGCCCGGCAAGGACGCGAGCACGACGCTGACCGTCAACGGCGAGAAGCAGAGCCGGCCGATCAACATGAAGAACTTCTCCAAGGCCGCCGAGGGCGACTGGGCGAAGGGCTGGACCAACACCTACTCGATCGTGACGCTCAAGCAGGGCGCGAACACGGTCAAGATCTCGTGCGAGGCCGGTGACAGCTGCGAGGTCAACCTCGACCAGCTGTGGCTCGAAAAGGAGTGACCGGCGGGCCGGCCGCCCAGGGGCCCATCGCCTAGCCCGCCCGGCCGGCCGTCACCTTCACCGACCCCCGTACCTCCTCGTAGGTGCGGGGGTCGAACTCTCCCGCCGCCGGGGCGAGCACCGTGGCCGCCGAGAGGGCGACCGCGCGGGCCAGCCGGTCCGGCCAGTCCAGGCCCTCCGCCAGGCCCGACAGCAGGCCGGCGACGGCGGAGTCCCCCGCCCCGGTGGGATTGCCGGCGAGCACCCGGGGCGGGGCCGCCCGCCAGCTGCCCTCCGCGGTGACGGCCAGCAGGCCGTCCGGGCCGAGCGAGGTGACCACCGCGTGGGCGCCCCGGCGGCGGGCGTCGCGGGTGGCGGGCAGCGGATCGCGGGAGCCGGTGAGCTCGGCCAGCTCGGCGGCGTTCGGCTTGATGATCTCGGGACGGGCGGCGACCCCGCGCCGCAGGGCCTCGCCGCTGGTGTCCAGCAGGACCGGGACGCCGGCGGCGCGGGCCGCCCGTACGAGTACCGCGTACGCGCCGACGGGTACGCCCGGCGGCAGGCTGCCGCACAGGGCCACGGCGCGGGCCGTGCGGACGAGCTCCTCGTAGCGCGCGAGGAAGGCGGCCCACTCGGCCGCCGTGATCAGCGGGCCGGGCTCGTTGAACTGCGTGGTGTCGCCGGAGGCCGCGTCGACCACGGCCAGGGTGCGGCGCGTGGCCCCGGCACAGGGCACCAGGGCGTCGGCCACCCCCGGGGACCGCTCCAGCGACTCCCGCACGAGGGCGCCCACCGGGCCGCCCGCGAAGCCCGTCGCCGTCACCTCGTGGCCCAGCGCGGCCAGCACGCGGGCCACGTTGAGGCCTTTGCCGCCGGGTCGTTCGGTGACGCCGGCGACCCGGTGCGAGGCGTGCGGGAGCAGCCTCGGCACGCGGTACGTGACGTCGAGCGCGGTGTTGAGCGTCACGGTCAGGATCATGGGCACCCCCGGGTCTTGTGCCGGGATCATGCCAAACACAGGGCGGTCGGCCCAGTCCCGGGGCCGACCGCGCGTCCGCGTACGGCCGCTCGGCCGCGAGCTGTCAGCCGGTCAGGGGGCGGTGCGCAGCGACGGCTTGACGATCCATTCGCCGCGCCGCATGACGCCCTTGACGTCGAACTCGGAGTCGAGGACGACCAGGTCGGCGTACTTGCCGGGCTCCAGCGAGCCGACCCGGTCGTACAGGCCGATCAGCTTGGCCGGGTTGGCGGAGATCGCCTGGACCACGGATTCGACCGGCAGCTTGTCGAGGGTGACCGAGCGCTTGAAGGCGGTGTCCAGGGTCAGCGTCGAGCCGGCGATCGAGCCGCCCTCGACGAGCCGGGCCACACCGTCCTTGACCTCGACCTCCAGCGGGCCGAGGTGGTAGGTCCCGTCGCCGAAGCCGGCCGCGTCCATGGCGTCGGTGATCAGCGCCACGCGGTGGGCGCCCGCGTGGTGGAACGCCAGCTCCAGCATCGCCGGGTGCAGGTGGGTGCCGTCGTTGATGAGCTCGACGGTCACCCGCTCGTCCTCCAGCAGCGCCGCGATGGGGCCCGGGGCGCGGTGCTCCAGGCCGGGCATCGCGTTGTACAGGTGGGTGGCCACGGTCGCGCCCGCGTCGATGGCCTGGCGCGCCTGGTCGTACGTGGAGTCCGTGTGGCCGATCGCGGCGATGACCCCGAGCTCGGCCAGCAGCCGTACGGAGTCCAGGCCGCCCGGCAGCTCGGTGGCGAGGGTGACCATGCGGGCGGCGCCGTGCGCGGCGTCGACCAGCTTGCGGACCTCGGCGGGGTCGGGGTCGCGGAGCAGCTCCGCCTTGTGCGCGCCCTTGCGGCAGGCGTTGATGAAGGGGCCCTCGAAGTGGATGCCCGCGATCTCGCCCTGCTGGGTCAGCTCGGCGAGCAGTCCGGCGCGCCGCGCCAGCTCGTCGAGGTCGCCGGTGACGGTGGAGGCGACGAGGGTGGTGGTCCCGTGCTCGCGGTGGGTCCGTACGCCCTGGAGCACCTGCTCGGCGGTGCCGGAGGTGAAGGAGGCGCCGCCGCCGCCGTGGTTGTGGATGTCCACGAACCCGGGGACGAGCCAGTGCCCGGTCAGGTCCAGGACCCGCGCGCCCTCGTGGGCGCTGCCCGCGATGCGGTCGCCGTCGACGATGACCCGGCCGTTCGCGACGGTCCCGGTGGGCAGCACCACCCTGGCGCCGGAGAGAACAGTGCTGTGCGCGCTTCCGGACATCAGGCAGGTACCTCCGTGGCGAGTAGGTCCCAGGCGAGCAGCCCTGCGCCCAGGCATCCGGCGGTGTCCCCGAGGGCCGCCGGAACGATGTGGGGGAGCCGCTGGAACGTCACGCGTTCCTCCACGGCCGTCCGTAGTGGTGTGAACAAGGTTTCCCCCGCCTCCGCGAGCCCGCCACCGATGATCAGCATGCGGGGGTCCAGCAGCGTGATGGCCGTGACCAGCCCGTCGGCGAGGGCGCCGACGGCGGCCAGCCACACCTCGCGGGCGCGCGCGTCGCCCGATGCGACGGCCTCGGCGCAGTCGGCGGCGTCGGCCCGCGGGTCGCCCGAGGCGGCCGCCCAGGCGCGGCTGACGGCGGAGGCGGAGGCCAGGGTCTCCAGGCAGCCGCGCTGGCCGCAGCCGCACGCGGGTCCGCCGGGGCGGACCACGATGTGCCCGATCTCCCCCGCGTAGCCGTGGGCGCCGGCCTCGATGCGGCCGGCGATGCCGATGGCGCCGGCGATGCCGGTGCCGAGCGGGACGAAGAGGAAGCGGTCGGCGCCCCGCCCGGCGCCGATGCGGCCCTCGGCGAGTCCGCCCGTGCGCACGTCGTGCCCGAGGGCGACGGGGATCCCGCCGAGGCGGGTGCCCAGCAGGGCGCGCATCGGTACGTCGCGCCAGCCGAGGTTCGCCGCGTAGACGGCGATCCCGTTGTCGGCGTCGACGATGCCGGGGACGGCTACGCCGGCGGCCGAGGCGGGCCGGCCGAAGCGCTCCGCGCCGGTGCGCAGCAGTTCGGCGGCGAAGTCCTGGATCGTCTCGACGACGGCGTCGGCGCCCCGCTCGCGGCCGGTGGCGCGGCGCGCCTCGTGCAGCAGGGTGCCGTCGGCGGCGACCAGGGCGGCCTTCATCCCGGTGCCGCCCACATCGAGGGCGATGACGTGTTTCACGGATTTCACAGAGGTAGTCTCGCGTGCTCGGCGGGGAAAGGTCTAGTCCATTGAGCGGGATTGTTGAGCCGCCATACAAATCCGCGCCCGGGGTCGGACACGGTCCGGACACGGAGCGCCCCCGGAAGCGGCTCCGGGTGTCGGTGAGCCGTCAAAGTGGTGTAGACCTTACGTGGATCGTACGTACAACAAGGGGTGGATGAGGAACTGTGAAGGGCCGTTACCTGAGCCTGGCCGCGTCCGGCGCCGCGCTGTGCCTGTCGGCAGTGACGCTGACGGGCTGCGGAGCCGTCGGGGGACTCGCGGGGGACAACGAGGTGACCCTGCGGGTCGTGGCGGCCGACTACGGGGACAATCCGCAGAACTCCTCGCAGTCGTACTGGAAGGACCTCGCCGAGGGCTTCGAGAAGGACCACCCCGGCATCAACGTCGAGGTGAGTGTCTACTCCTGGTCGGAGGTCGACGCCAAGGTCGCCGAGATGGTCAAGGCCGGCAAGGCCCCGGACATCGCGCAGATCGGCGCCTACGCCGACTACGCGGCCGCCGGCAAGCTCTACCGCGCCGACGAGCTGCTCTCCGTCAAGACCGAGGCCGACTTCCTCGCGCCCCTCGCGGACGCCGGCAAGGTCAAGCGGGTCCAGTACGGGCTGCCCTTCGTCGCCAGCACCCGGCTGCTCTTCTACAACGAGAAGCTGCTGGCCGACGCGGGCGTCGTGCCCAAGGACGGCAGGACCGCCTGGCAGCCCAAGAGCTGGGCGGACCTCGAAGCGGCCGCCAAGAAGCTCAGGGGCGCGGGCGTCCCCACCCCCTTCGCGCTGCCGCTGGGCCGCGAGGAGGCGCAGGCCGAGACGATGATGTGGCTCCTGTCGGGCGGTGGCGGCTACACCGACAACGAGGAGTCGTACTCCATCGACTCGCCCGCCAACGTCAGGACGCTGGAGTTCCTGCGCGACAAGCTCGTCGGGCAGGGGCTGACCGGGCCCGTCGAGCCGGCGAAGCTGGACCGCCAGGCCGCCTTCGACGCCTTCACGCGCGGCGAGGTCGGCATGCTCAACGGGCACCCGACGCTGGTAAAGCAGGCCGCGGACAAGGGCGTGAAGGTCGGCATGCTGCCCCTGCCCACCGCCGACGGCACCGAGCAGTCCGCGATGGGCGTCGCGGACTGGGTGATGGCCTTCAAGAACGGGCACAACCGGGAGTCCGGGAAGTTCCTCGACTACCTGTACGACGCGAAGAACGTGACGGCCTTCACCGACAAGTACGCCCTGCTGCCGGTCACCACGAGCGGCTACCGGGCGATGGAGGCGGCCACGGGCGGTTCCGCGCCGCAGCTGAAGACCTTCCTGGCGGCGCTGCCGAACGCACGGCTGTACCCCGTCGGCAAGGAGTCCTGGGCCGGCGTCAGCGAGGACATCAAGCAGGACATCGGCACGACCGTGCGGCCCGGCGGGCAGCCGGCGAAGGTCCTGGAGGACATCGCGACGGCGGCGCGGGCGGCCGACCCGCGCTGACCCCCTGTCGGTGGGCGGCGTTAACCTGGCCGTATGACGGACGAAGGGCGGTTGACGGCCGCGGAGGCCGCGGTGCTCGCGTACGAGGGCCGCACCTGGCCCGGGCCGGGGGCCAAGGAGCGGGCCGTGCGGGAGGCGCTGGGGATGACCCCGGTCCGCTACTACCAGCTGCTCAACGCCCTCATGGACGACCCGCGCGCGCTCGCCCACGCGCCGGGCACCGTCAACCGCCTCCGGCGCATCCGCGATGCCCAGCGGGCCCGCCGCTAATCGCCCCGAGGCCGTGGTCCGCGCCATAGCCGACGCCGGGCGGGGCCGTTAGGGTCGTCGGTATGGGGAGCCATCCGCACGACCTGCCGACACCTGTCACCGCGGCCGGACGCGAGGGCCTGGAAGCACTGCTCCGCGCCCCCCGCCGGTCCGTGGTCGCACTCGACTTCGACGGCACCCTCGCCGACATCGTCCCGGACCCGGACCAGGCCCGCGCCCACCCCGGAGCCGTGCCGGCCCTGTCGGCGCTGGCCCCCGAGGTGGCCTCGGTGGCCGTGATCACCGGCCGCCCGGCCGGGGTCGCCGTCCGCTACGGCGGCTTCGCCGGGGTCCCGGGACTCGAACACCTGGTCGTCCTCGGCCACTACGGCGCCGAACGCTGGGACGCCGTCACCGGCATCGTCCACACCCCCGCCGAGCACCCCGGGGTGGCGGCGGTCCGCGCCGAGCTGCCGGGGTTCCTCGACTCGATCGGGGCATGGCGGGGCACGTGGATTGAGGAGAAGGGCCGCGCGCTGGCCGTGCACACCCGGCGGGCCGCCAACCCCGAGGCCGCCTTCGAGGCGCTGCGGGAGCCCCTCGCGGAGCTGGCCGCGCGGCACGGGCTGATGGTCGAGCCGGGCCGCGCGGTGCTGGAGCTGCGGCCCCCGGGCATGGACAAGGGCGTCGCCCTGACGGAGTTCCTCGCGGAGACCGGCGCCGAGGCCGTGCTGTACGCCGGCGACGACCTGGGCGACTTGGCCGCGTTCGCGGCGGTCGAGAAGCGGCGGACGGACGGGCTGCCCGGCGTACTGGTGTGCAGCGGCTCCGCGGAGGTCCCGGAACTGGCCGCCCGCGCCGACCTCGTCCTGCCCGGCCCGGCCGAGGTGGTCGCCTTCCTGTCCACCCTGGCGGCCGCCGCCCGCGCCTGACCCCGCCGCCCGGGCCCGGCAGGGCCGCGCCTGACCCCGCCTGACCCCCCGCCGCCCGGCCGCGCCACCGCCGCCCGGGCGGCGGGGCTGTTGCGGGCGCCGGTCCGGGCGGGCGGCGTCAGGGCCGGTCAGGTCCGGGCCGGGAGGGCCTCCAGCTGGGCCGTGAACCAGCGGGCCGGGGGGAGGCCCGTCGCGGCCGCCGCGAGGCGCTTCGTGCGCTCCGCCCGCTCCCCCTCCGGCATCGCCAGCGCCGCGTGCAGCGCCTGCGCCGTCTGCGTCACGTCGTACGGGTTCACCGTCAGCGCGTCCTCGGCGAGCTCCTCGTACGCCCCCGCCCCCGTCGACAGCACCAGCGCGCACCCCGCCTCCGACACCACCGGGATCTCCTTCGCCACCAGGTTCATGCCGTCGCGCACCGGGTTCACCAGCGCCACGTCCGCCATCCGGTACGCCGCCAGCGACCGCGCGAAGTCGTCCTTCACCGACACCAGCACCGGCTGCCAGTCCCCGGTGCCGAACTCCGCGTTGATCTCCGCCGCCAGCGTGGCCACCGCGTCGGTGTAGTCCCGGTACACCTTCAGGTCCTGCCGCGAGGGGTACGCCGACGCCAGGTGCACCACCCGGCCGCGCCACTCGGGGCGGGTCGTCAGCAGCTCCCGGTACGCCAGCAGCCCGCGCAGGATGTTCTTCGACAGCTCCGTCCGGTCCACCCGGACGATCGTCTTGCGGCCCGCGACCTCCGCCCGCAGCTCCGCCAGCTTCCCGTCGACCTCCGGACGGTGCGCCAGCGCCCGCAGCTCCTCCGCATCGACCCCGAGCGGGTACGCCTCCACCACCGTCTCCCGCACCGGCCCGAGCCCGCCGTCCGCGCCCGTCCGGCGGTGTTCGACCGCGGCGGGCTGCCCGCCGCGGGCGTGGCGGGCGAGGGCGGTCCCGCCCGCGGTGTCGGTGCTCGCGCAGGCGAGGAAGCTGTCGCCCCACTGCCCGGTGTGGAAGCCGAGCCGGTCCGCCCCGAGCATCCCCCACAGCAGCTGCTCCCGGACGTCGTCCGGCAGCATCCGCATGAACTCGGGGGACGCCCACGGCGTGTGCGTGAAGTGCGCGATCCGCAGGTCCGGCCGCAGCTCGCGCAGCGCGCCCGGGACCAGCGCCAGGTGGTAGTCCTGCACGAGGACGGCCGCGCCCGGCGCCGCCTCCTCGGCGAGGGCCTCGGCGAAGGCGCCGTTGTACGCCACGTACGAGTCCCACTGGCGCCGGAACGCCGCGTCGAAGACCGGCTCGCGCGGGATGTCGTAGAGGTGGTGGTGGGTGAACCAGAGGACCGAGTTCGCGATGCCGTTGTAGGCGTCGTCGTACACCGCGGGATCGATGTCCAGCATCCGGACGCCCGGCTCGGCGACGCCCCGCCGCACCGCCTCCCGGTCCGCCTCCGACAGGGCCGCGCAGATCCACAGGGCGCCTGGTTGCTCCGCGAGCGCGGCGGAGAGCCCCGAGACGAGTCCGCCCCCGCCGCGCCGGGCGGTGAGCGTGCCGTCGGGGTCGAGGGCGTAGGAGAGCGGGCCGCGGTTGGCGGCGACGAGTACCTGAGAAGCCATGCCGCCAACCTAGCCCCGCCCGCGCTCGCTCAAACGTGTGGACGGGGGCGGCCGGGGTCCGGGACCGGCCCGCGCCGCGCTCCGCGGCAGCCGGTTCAGGCCACGCGGCGCACGGCGTACTCCGGGATCCCGCGCATCGGCGGCCGCTCCTCGGTGTCCACCGCGTACGTCCGCGGAACGAACCCGTCCGGACCCCGCTCGAACTGCGTCAGCTCGGGCCGCACCAGGTGTCCGCGCGAGAGCCGCAGCTGCGCCGTGCGGTAGATCGCGGCGGCCATCCGGCCCAGCGCCTGCCCGTCCTGGTGGCGGTGGACCCGTACGCCCACGTCCACCTGGGCCAGCGCGTCCAGACCGACCGTGTGCAGCGCGTCCACGAGCAGGCCCAGCTCGACCCCGTACCCGACGGGGAACGGCAGCCGCTCCAGCAGCGAGCGCCGCACCGCGTACTCGCCGCCCAGCGGCTGGACGAAGCCGGCCAGCAGCGGCCAGTGCAGGTTCAGCAGCGGGCGCGCCACCAGCTCGGTCACCCGGCCGCCCTGGCCCGGGGCGTCGCCCAGCGGGCGGTCGTACATCGCCTTGACGAACTGCACGTCGGGCTCGGTCAGCAGCGGTCCGACGATCCCGGAGACGAAGGAGGCCGAGAAGTCCCGCAGATCGGCGTCGACGAAGCAGACCACGTCCCCGGTGGTGGCCAGCAGCGAGCGCCACAGCACCTCGCCCTTGCCGGGCAGCGCGGGCAGCCTCGGCAGGATCGCGTCACGGCGCACCACGCGGGCGCCGGCCTCCGCCGCGACCTCGGCCGTCCGGTCCGCGGAGCCGGAGTCGACCACCACCAGTTCGTCCACCAGCGGTACGGGCAGGCCCTCGATCAGGTCGCGCCGGATCACCTCGACGATGGCGCCGACCGTCGCCTCCTCGTCGAGCGCGGGCAGCACCACGCTGACCGTCGTGCCCGCCGCCCGTTTCCGGTCGAGCAGCTGGCCGAGCGGTCGGTCGGCGGCGGACCAGGAGCGGTCGGCCAGCCAGCGCTCCACCTCTTCCAGCACTCTCGGTACTCCCTGCGTCGATCCCTTTGGGGTGAAATATGATCCATCTCGCGGTTCGGACGGCTGTCTCAACCATCCGGACCTTCGGTTACAGTCTTGAACAACGCGAAGGGCCACCGCATGTCGGGGGTCCCCGCGCACAAACGCCCGGGAGCGCCGCACAGCGCGCGGCCCGGTGCCATACCGCTCATCCAGAGGGGCAGAGGGACACGGCCCGTTGAAGCCCCGGCAACCCTCCAGTCGGTTCTCGCGTTCGCGTCACGCACGCCAGCGAGGTCCCCGGCTAGGGAAGGTGCCAATTCCGTCTCATGGCGAAGTGCGCCATGGGGAAGATGAGGAGAAAGGGCCTCGCCATCATGGCTGCACAGACTGTCGCCACCTCCGCCGACCTGGATTCTGTCGACCTCGGACCCGCCACCGGCCTCTCCTGTCGCGAGTGCGGTACCCGCTTCGAGCTCGGTCCGATCTTCGCGTGCGCCGAGTGCTTCGGACCGCTGGAAGTCGCCTACGACCTCCCCCTCGGGGACCCCGAGGCGCTGCGCGCCGCGATCGAGGCCGGCCCCGACAACATCTGGCGGTACGCGCCGCTGCTGCCCGTCCCCGCGGACGTGGCCTCCAAGCCGAGCCTTAACCCCGGCTTCACCAAGCTCGTGGACGCGGCCAACCTGGCCAAGGAGCTCGGCGTCACCGGCAAGCTCTACGTCAAGGACGACTCCGGCAACCCGACGCACTCCTTCAAGGACCGCGTCGTGGCCATCGCCGTGGAGGCCGCCCGCGCCTTCGGCTTCACCACCCTGTCCTGCTCCTCCACGGGCAACCTGGCCGGCGCCGTCGGCGCCGCCGCCGCCCGCGCCGGCTTCCGGTCCTGCGTGTTCATCCCGCACGACCTGGAGCAGGGCAAGGTCGTCATGGCCGGCGTGTACGGCGGCGACCTGGTCGGCATCGAGGGCAACTACGACGACGTCAACCGCTTCTGCTCCGAGCTCATCGGCGACCCGCTGGGCGAGGGCTGGGGCTTCGTCAACGTCAACCTGCGCCCGTACTACGGCGAGGGCTCCAAGACCCTGGCGTACGAGATCTGCGAGCAGCTCGGCTGGCGGCTGCCCGACCAGATCGTCATCCCGATCGCGTCGGGCTCGCAGCTGACGAAGATCGACAAGGGACTGCGGGAGCTGGTCGCGCTCGGCCTCGTCGAGGACAAGCCGTACAAGATCTTCGGCGCCCAGGCCGAGGGCTGCTCCCCGGTGTCTACGGCCTTCAAGGCCGGGCACGACGTGGTCCGCCCGCAGAAGCCGAACACCATCGCCAAGTCCCTGGCCATCGGCAACCCGGCGGACGGCCCGTACGTGCTGGACATCGCCCGCCGCACCGGCGGCTTCGTCGAGGACGTCAACGACGAGCAGGTCGTCGAGGCCATCAAGCTCCTCGCGCAGACCGAGGGCATCTTCGCCGAGACGGCGGGCGGGGTGACCGTCGGCGTGACGAAGAAGCTCATCGAGAACGGGCAGCTCGACCCGGCGCTGACCACCGTCGTCCTCAACACCGGTGACGGCCTCAAGACCCTGGAGGCGGTGGCCGCGGACAGCGGCCAGAGCGCCACCATCCGCCCGAGCCTGGACGCCTTCCGCGCCGCCGGCCTGGCCTGAGTACCCTCCCCGCACCCGGAAAGGCAGTAGCGCCATGAGCGTCAACGTCCGCATCCCCACCATCCTGCGCACCTACACCGGCGGCCGGGCCGAGGTCCCCGCCGAGGGCGCCACGCTGGCGGAGGTCATCCAGTCCCTGGAGCAGAGCCACCCGGGCATCGCCGCGCGCGTCCTGGACGACCAGGGCAAGCTGCGCCGCTTCGTGAACGTCTACGTCAACGACGACGACGTGCGCTTCGAGGGCGGGCTGGAGGCGAAGACGCCGGACGGCGCCGGCGTCTCGATCATCCCCGCCGTCGCCGGAGGCTGACCGGCTCCGCGCGGAGGGGTCCGGCCGCCGCGGCCGGATGCCCCGCCTGACACGCGAATCCCTTATTACCCCCTCCGTCAAAAAGCGGAGGGGGTAATTCTGTTTGATTGGGCGCGGTAGAGTTGGGGAAGTCCCCTCCGCTGGACTTGCCCGCCGCATATGAACGGGTCGCGTGAGGGTCGACATCGGGTCAATGTGCAAGCGCGGTATGGGGCTTTGGCGAGATATGCCGGGCCCGAGTTGCCCGGGAAGATGCCAAATTTTCACTCTATTTCAATGTATCTGGGTGTCCAGAATTCTCGTCGGATTGACCTGTTGCAGACAGCACCCGCGCAGATACATTCAGCCTCGGTCGACGCGTTCCGACGCAAGTTCTGACCCGGGATCGCGAAGTGCGTTCCTGCGCAAGGGCCAGTAATAGGGGAGTTAGGCATGGCTCAGGGCACCGTCAAGTGGTTCAACGCGGAGAAGGGCTACGGCTTCATCGCGGTCGACGGTGGTGCGGATGTGTTCGTCCACTACAGCGCCATCCAGATGGACGGGTACCGCACCCTTGAAGAGGGTCAGCGGGTCGAGTTCGAGATCTCGCAGGGCCAGAAGGGTCCGCAGGCGGACATGGTCAAGCTCGCACTCGGCTAGTCCTGGCGCGATCGACCGCCCACGCGTGCACGACGAGGGGCCCACATCCTGGACACGGGATGTGGGCCCCTCGCGCGTCGCGGACCGGTGCGGCGCCCCTCGCGGCCCGTGTGCGGCAGGCGTCCGGGCCCCCGCGCGGCGCGCGGCGCCCACCGGCCATTGCCCGAAGCCGCTTGCACTCGGAGGGGTCGAGTGCTAATCATTGGCGTTAGCACTCTCCTGCTGAGAGTGCTACAAAACGAGGACCGGGTCGGTGAGGCCCGCAGGGTCCGGCGGGAAGGAACCGCCGGGCACGCAGGCCGTCCGTCGCGGGCGCGGGCGCGGTCCGGAGCAATCCACCCCTGTCCGGGAGGACCACTTCAGATGGCCAAGATCATTGCGTTCGACGAGGAGGCCCGGCGCGGCCTTGAGCGTGGGATGAACCAGCTCGCCGACGCCGTCAAGGTCACCCTTGGCCCCAAGGGTCGCAACGTCGTCCTTGAGAAGAAGTGGGGCGCCCCCACGATCACCAACGATGGTGTCTCCATCGCCAAGGAGATCGAGCTTGAGGACCCGTACGAGAAGATCGGCGCCGAGCTGGTCAAGGAAGTCGCCAAGAAGACGGACGACGTAGCGGGCGACGGTACGACCACCGCCACCGTGCTGGCTCAGGCACTCGTTCGCGAGGGCCTGCGCAACGTGGCCGCCGGCGCCAACCCGATGGCCCTCAAGCGTGGTATCGAGAAGGCCGTCGAGGCCGTCTCCGCCGCCCTGCTCGCCCAGGCGAAGGATGTCGAGACCAAGGAGCAGATCGCTTCCACGGCCTCCATCTCCGCCGCCGACACCCAGATCGGCGAGCTCATCGCCGAGGCCATGGACAAGGTCGGCAAGGAAGGCGTCATCACCGTCGAGGAGTCGCAGACCTTCGGTCTGGAGCTTGAGCTCACCGAGGGCATGCGCTTCGACAAGGGCTACATCTCGGCGTACTTCGCCACCGACATGGAGCGCATGGAGTCGTCCCTCGACGACCCGTACATCCTGATCGTCAACTCCAAGATCGGCTCGGTCAAGGACCTGCTGCCGCTCCTGGAGAAGGTCATGCAGTCCGGCAAGCCGCTGCTGATCATCGCCGAGGACGTCGAGGGGGAGGCCCTGTCGACCCTGGTCGTCAACAAGATCCGCGGCACCTTCAAGTCTGTCGCCGTCAAGGCTCCGGGCTTCGGCGACCGCCGCAAGGCCATGCTCGGCGACATCGCCATCCTCACCGGTGGCACCGTCATCTCCGAGGAGGTCGGCCTCAAGCTGGAGAACGCCGGTCTCGACCTGCTGGGCCGCGCCCGCAAGGTCGTCATCACCAAGGACGAGACCACCATCGTCGACGGTGCCGGTGACAGCGACCAGGTCGCCGGTCGCGTGAACCAGATCCGTGCCGAGATCGAGAACTCCGACTCGGACTACGACCGCGAGAAGCTCCAGGAGCGCCTCGCGAAGCTGGCCGGCGGCGTGGCCGTCATCAAGGCCGGTGCCGCGACCGAGGTGGAGCTCAAGGAGCGCAAGCACCGCATCGAGGACGCCGTTCGCAACGCGAAGGCGGCCGTCGAGGAGGGCATCGTCGCCGGTGGCGGCGTGGCCCTGCTGCAGGCCTCCGCGGTCTTCGAGAAGCTGGAGCTCACGGGCGACGAGGCGACCGGCGCCAACGCCGTGCGCCTGGCCCTGGAGGCCCCGCTCAAGCAGATCGCCGTCAACGGCGGCCTTGAGGGCGGCGTCGTCGTCGAGAAGGTGCGCAACCTGCCGATCGGCCACGGCCTGAACGCCGCGACCGGCGAGTACGTCGACATGATCGCCGAGGGCATCATCGACCCGGCGAAGGTCACGCGCTCCGCGCTGCAGAACGCCGCGTCGATCGCCGCGCTGTTCCTGACGACCGAGGCCGTCATCGCCGACAAGCCCGAGAAGGCCGGTGCCCCCGCGGGCGGCGGCATGCCGGGTGGTGACATGGACTTCTGATCGGCCCCTGGCTGATCGGCTGTTCTCGAACGAGGGCGGCACCCCTGCCGGGGTGCCGCCCTCGGGCGTTCCCGCGGCCCGGCGACGCCCGGGAGGACCGCCCGGTGGGCGGGACGGGGCGGCGGGGGGCCGGGGGGTTTGGTTGACTCGGGGTATGAGCGAGAGCAGTGCACTGTTCGTCAAGATCTGCGGCCTCCGGACCGCCCGCGACGTCGACGCGGCCGTCGGCGCCGGGGCGGACGCCGTCGGGTTCGTCTTCGCCCCCGGCAGCCCGCGGACCGTCGGCGCCGCCGAGGCGCGGGAGCTGGCCGGGCGGGTGCCGGACGGGGTGCTGACCGTCGGGGTGTTCCGGGGGCAGCCCCTCGCGGAGGTCCGGCGGCTCACCGAGGAGAGCGGGGTCCGGGCCGTGCAGCTGCACGGCGACGAGGGGCCCGAGTACTACGGGGACCTGCGCGCGCCGGGCCGGACGCTGCTGCGGGCCACGGCCGAGCCGGTGGAGCGCTGCGGGGAGTACGGGGAGGACCTGCTGCTGCTCGACGCCCCCGACCCGGGGTCGGGCAAGCCGTGGAACTGGGGTTCGGCGCGGTTCACGGCGCCGCAGGGCCGGTGGCTGCTGGCGGGCGGGCTGACCCCGGCCAACATCCGGGAGGCCGTCCTGGTCACCGGGGCGTGGGGCGTGGACGTGTCCAGCGGGGTGGAGCGGGAGCGCGGGGTGAAGTCGCCGGAGCTGATCCGGGCGTTCGTCGAGGCGGCCCGGGGCCGCTAGTGCTCTGACCGGAGAGGTTCACCGGGCCCCTTGCGGAACGGGGCCCGTTCCGGAGCCGGGCCGGTTCCGTCGTCCGGCCCGTTCCGGGCCCGGCGCGGGCCCGGAACGAAGCGGTCCGGGAGAGACGATCTAGCAGACCTGGAGGGCGTCGGCCTTGTCGTTGGCCCAGCCGCCGACGTTGGAGCTGGACGAGGGGGCCGTGGAGGCCCACAGCTGCTCCCAGTGCCCGACCCAGTTGTAGACACGGGTCACCGCCCCGCGGGACTGGTTGTTGTGCCAGGAGGTGGCCCGGTCCTGGAAGCCCCAGTTACTCAGCTGCTCGAAGTTGCAGTCGGACCAGGTCAGCCGGCGGCCGTTGTACTGGTCGTGCTCGTACAGGCAGGTCCACAGGTACGAGCAGTTCGGTGAACCGAGCGCCGCGGCGGGCTCGTTCACGGCGCGCGCCCTCGTCTCGCCCGGCAGCGGCCAGGTCATGACCGCCTTGCCGTCGCGCCAGGCGACCTGGTTGACGGCTATCTGCTTCCCTCCCGGGGTCAGCGCCATCTGCCGGTCCATCCGCTGCTGCAGGGCGGCCACGTCACCCTTGCTCAGGCCCGCCTGGGCGGCCTGGGCGGCGATGGTCTGCCCCAGCGTCGACTGGGCGGAGGAGGTGCCGGCCAGTCCGACGGCGGCCAGGATGCCGGCCGCGGCGGTGGCCGCGATCTTCACAGTCGTGCGCACAGGAATCATGTCCCCTCATCGTCACGAGAGCCCGGTGTCCCGGGCGACGCACACGCTAGGGCCCGCCGCCCCCCGCACCCCAGGCA
Source organism: Streptomyces sp. NPDC058662 (assembly GCF_042716255.1). Classification (NCBI taxonomy): domain Bacteria; kingdom Bacillati; phylum Actinomycetota; class Actinomycetes; order Kitasatosporales; family Streptomycetaceae; genus Streptomyces; species Streptomyces sp. NPDC058662. The sequence goes on from NZ_JBHXRU010000067.1 coordinate 22,000, forward strand.
CCTGCCGGACAGATGCCCCCTTGCGCGGGTACGCGGATGCGTGCCGGGGGTGTCGCGGCAGGTGGTCGGGATCGTGAAGCCGGCATTCCGTGCGGGGGGCCGGGGGAGGGCGGGAGTCCGCGGCGGTAATGAGTCAATCTGCCGTGCGCCACTCACATTGGGCTATGCCGCGGGAATGGTCCGGACCGGTTCGAGCGCGGAGCCGGTGCCGTCCGCCTCGACGGAGTGGACGACGGAGGTCGTCGCCCGGAGGTCCGCCACCTGCTCCGGCGAGAGCTGCGCGGCGAAGCCGTTCAGGGCGTCGCGGTAGACGTGCAGCGGCGTGATCCCGTAGGCGGCGGCGACGGCGCCCGGGTCGAGGTCCGGGCGGACGGTGACGATGTACGTGGGATGGTCGGCCGCCGGGGCCGCCGCCTGTGCCGCGGGTACGGGTACCGGTACGGCAGCGGCCGCGGCGGGCAGGGCGGCCGCGGCGGCCAGGGCGGCGGCGGCCAGGGGCAGGGCGGCTCGGCTCAGTCGGGTGCGCATGCGGCGAGGGCATCACGCCGTGCTGGGCCGGTCAACGACGTCCGGGGGTGTGGCGGGTGCACGCGCAGCGCACCCGCCGCGCGCCCCCTGAGGTGGCGCAGGACCGTACGGGTGATCTTGACGGCCGGCCCGCGGCGGCCCGGACCGGGGGCGTGGCCGCGCCGCACCGGGGGACAACCCTTTCCGCGGCCGGTACGGCAGGGGCGATCCACGGGAAGGCCCGGGCCCGACCGGGCAGGGCGCCTGGTTCAACCCGCTTCGACGTGGCACCGATGGAGGTGAGGGCCGCCCCGGAAGCACATGGTGCCGCGGGGGCGGCCTGCCCGCACCGACCCCCACGCCGACCCCCACCCGTCAGGGAGTTCCTCCATGCGCCTGCTCGCACGCCTGGTCGCCGCCGCCCTCCTCACCGCCACCCCGGTAGCGGCCGGCGCGGCCTCCGCCGCCGCCCCGGAGCCCACCCCGGCTCCGCTGCTGACCTCAGCGAACGCGCTGCCCGGCAGATACATCGTGACGCTGGAGAAGGGGGTGGACGCCGCGGAGGCGGCGGAGAGGCTGGGCCTGAAGCCGTCGTTCGTCTACACGTCGGCACTGAACGGCTTCGCGGTCCCGCTGACGCCGCTCCAGCTCACGGTCGTCCGCAACAGCCTCGGGGTGAAGGTGGTCGAGCAGGACGCCAGGGTCCAAGCGGCTCCGGCACGGGGCGCGGCGGGCGCGCTGCGCGCGCCGTCGAACTCGTGGGGCCAGGACCGGATCGACCAGCAGCGACTGCCGCTCGACAACAGCTACACCACGGAGGGCAACGGCGCCGGGGTGACGGCGTACATCCTCGACACCGGCATCGAATACGCGCACGACGAGTTCGGTACGCGCGCCACCTTCGGCTTCGACGCCGTCAACGACGGGCGCAACGGCGCGGACTGCAACGGCCACGGCACGCATGTCGCCGGCACGGTGGCGGGCAGGACCTACGGAGTCGCGAAGAAGGCGAACGTGGTCAGTGTCCGGGTCCTCGGCTGCGAGGGTGCGGGCGAGTTCTCGGGGATCATCGCGGGGCTGGACTGGGTGGCCAGGAACGCCAAGCAGCCGGCCGTCCTGAACGGCTCCCTGGGCGGGGACAAGTCGGAGGCCGTCAACAACGCCGCGAACGCCGTGACCGACGCGGGCGTCCTGCCGGTCGTCGCGGCGGGCAACGACGCGAAGGACGCCTGCCTCGTCTCACCGGCCTCCGCGACCAAGGTGGTGACGGTGGCGGCGTCCAACCAGTGGGACGAGGAGTCCAGCTTCTCCAACTACGGCGCGTGCACTTCCCTCTACGCCCCTGGTGAGGCCATCGTCTCCGCGAAGCTCGGCGGCGGATCCGTCGCCCTGAGCGGCACCTCCATGGCCGCGCCGCACGTCGCCGGGGTCGCCGCCCTCTACAAGGCCAAGAACCCGCAGGCGGCCCCGGAGGACATCGTCGCGTTCCTGGAGGAGGAGACCACCAAGGACGTCCTGAGCAGCATCGGCGTAGGCAGTTCGAACAAGCTGCTGTACACCGGCGGACTCTGACCCCTCAGAGCGCCGCGACGAAGGTCGCCCAGGCCCGTGCGTGGAACACCACGTGCGGGCCTCCGGGCTGCTTGGAGTCCCTCACGGGGACGAGGCCGGGGTGGCCGTCGGCCACTTCGAGGCAGTCGCCACCAGTGCCGTCGCTGTAGGTGGACTTGCGCCAAGTGGCCATCTCCAGGCAGTTGCCGCCGTCGCCGCCGCTGTAGGAGGACTTGTGCCACGTGACAGTCGAGAGGTTGTACTCAGGCGTGCTAGTCATGTGCGTAATCCTCCGCCACCGACTCGATCATGGCCAGGGAGTCGCGCGGTGACAGCGCGCTGGCCGTGAGGAGATCGTAGGTCAGTGTGTGGCGAGCGACTGTGGCTGGATCATCGAACAACTGGCCCATGCCGATGCCATCCACATAGGCGAGCGGGGGAGCGTCCTCGAAGGACATCAGCTTGAGGGAACCGTCCAAGCCCGCGTGCACGCCCGCGCTGAACGGGAGAATTTGCGCGATAACCCTGCGTGCCCTGATCAGGCGGGCGATGTGGCGCAGCGCTTCGGCCAGCAGTACCGAATTATCCCCGCACCGACGCAGGACGGCTTCGTCGAGTACACACCACAGCAACGGGGTTGTTGGATCACTCAGGAGTGCGGCACGGGCAAGCCGGTTTGCCACCAACTCGTCGATGGTCTCCTCTGTAGCCGTCGGCTGGTACGCACGGAACACCTCCCGCGCGTACGCCTCCGTCTGGAGCAGTCCCGGAATGAGCTGCGGCGCGTACTCCCGGATGGCCGTCGCCAGCCCTTCCGCCTCGGCCGCAGCCGCGAAGTGGTCGGGGTACTTGGACTTGGCCGCGGCCCCGCAGTTGCGGACGAAGAAGCCGCTTGTGTCGAGGATGTCGTCGATCTGCTTCGCGAAGTCGAGGTGCATGCGGCGTGTGCCGGCTTCCAGTTGGCCGATGAACGAGCCGCTGACGAAGAGGGGTTCGCCCAACTCGGCCTGGCTCTGCCGGCCCGCTCGCGCGCGACGCGGAGTTCGGCGCCGAGGAGGGCGCGGGGTGAGGAGGAGGGATCGAGGTCTTTTGGTGGCATGGCAACTCCCTCGGCAACATGCGGGGTTGTTCGGCAACCGCACTTGAAAGGCTAGCCAGCGCGTCGCCACGCTGAGTGTCGAAGTCGGATACTCAGAGTAGAAAGGTGACATGTCATGGTGCTCACCCCACGGGAGCGCATGCAGGCGGCGGAAGAGGCCGTCCAGCAGCTCAGGGAGTCCCTCGCCGGGGTGGGGGTGCTCTTCCCCTCGCTCGATGTGGAACGGGTCTCCGCCGCCGGCACCTACGGTCTGCCGCTCGTGGACCTCGGCCGGTGCAACCTGGACACCGCGCTGCGGCTCGCCGCGGTCCTGCACGAGCGGGCGGCGGGCCGGTGAGCGAGGCGGTCGACGCCGCGCAGTTCGCCTTCGAGCTCGGCTGGAAGCTGCGCGGACTGGAGACGGCCCTGGCGCCGCGCGGAGCGTCCGGCGGGCCGCAGGCGCCCGCGCGGCCCGGGTGGCAGCGGTTCACGCTGGTGCACTGCCCGGTGGAGGGGTATCCCGGGTTCGACGACCCGCGCTACGAGGGGCTCCGTGCGAGCCCGCCGCGGGGGTGCGCGGTCGAGGACCTCGGGGGGTGCCTGGGGCTGCGGTGCGAACGGCCCGGCGGGCGGTTGCTGGACGCGGTGGCGGAGCTCTGCGCGGAGGTGCGTACGGGGCACGGGCTGCTGATGACCGGGCTCGGCGTCGACCGGCTGTGGGAGTGGTCGGCGGACGGTACGGACGGCTGGGGCGCCGAGATCGTGGGGCAGCTGCTCCTGATGGCGGCCGAGCGGGGGCCGAAGCTCGGCTACGGCGTGGCCGACCTGGCGGACTTCCTGCGGTCCGCCGCCGGAGGCGGGGGCGGGGACGGGTGACCGACGGCGGGACGCCGCCGCCGAGCACCGCCCTGTCACGCCGACCTGTGTCGGGGCGCGGGCGGCCGGGTGACGGGGCGGGGCAACCCGGGGGGCGGGACCGGCGTCTTCGCCGGAGGCGGTGCGTACCGGGCGCGCCGGTACGGGGGAGGCGCGGGGATGTCGGAACGGGACGCGGCGCAGGTGCGCGGGACGCCGCAGCGGTCGGCCGGGGCGGCGGAGGGGGAGGCGGGGCACCCGGACGGGGATGCCGGCCCGGTGAACCGGCGGGCGGAGCGGTCGGCCGGGAAGGCGGAGTCCGGCGAGGTGTCGAGCGCGGACAGCTTGCCGGCGCTGGTGCTGCTGGTGTCCGCCAACGTGCTGCTGCGGTTCCTCGGGGAGCACGGCTGGGCGTACTGGACGGCCGCGGTGCTCGGAGTGCTGGGGGTGGCTGCCGCCGGGGTCGGGCTCGCCTCGGCGGTCGGCAGCCTGCGGCGGGGGCGCCGCAGGCTGGTCGCGGGGTACACCGTCGTCCTGCTGGCGGCCGCCTGTTTCGCGTTCGTGGTGCGGCTCATCCAGAACTGAGGCCGGGGCCGGGCCCGTTCAGGTCCCGGCCCGCTCGGGTCCGGCCGCGCAGGTGCGGCCCGTTCAGGTCAGGCCGTTCAGGTCAGGGCCGGTTCCTTGCCGGACGCGGCCGCCGACGGGGTCGCCGGGCCGGCCGGGGCCGAGGGGTCCGGGTCGGTGTCCAGGTCGGCCAGCATCTGCCGGGTGAAGCCGAAGAAGTACGTGGCGACGAAGCCCGCCAGGTAGCCGACGGCCAGGCCGCCCCCGTAGACGGCGATGGTCGCGCCCATGCCCGACGTGCCGTCGAGCAGCGGGAACAGGGCCCACCCCGAGGGGCCGATGGCGGTGGAGCCGAAGGCCGTGCCGAGCTGGTTGCACAGGCCGATGAACGCCCCGCCCGCCGCGCCGCCGGCGCAGGCCGTGATGAAGGGCCGGCCGAGCGGCAGCGAGACCCCGTAGATCAGCGGTTCGCCGACGCCCAGGAGGCCGGCCGGGAGCGCGGACTTGATGGTGGTGCGCAGCGAGCCGTTGCGCGGGAGCCGGTAGTACACGGCGATCGCGGCGCCGACCTGGCCCGCGCCCGCCATGGCGAGGATGGGCAGCAGGACGGTGTGGCCGGACTGCTCGATGAGCGTGGTGTGCAGCGGGATCAGTGCCTGGTGCAGGCCCAGCATGACCAGGGGGAGGAAGAGCCCGCCCAGGACCAGGCCCGCGAAGGCGCCGCCGGTGGCGAGCAGCCAGGTGGCGAACGTACCGATGGCGGCGGAGGCCTCACCGGCCAGGAACATCAGGCCGAAGAGGGTGACCAGGCCGGAGACGAGCACGGTGAGGGTGGGGGTGAGCAGGACGTCCACGGACTCGGGGACCCACTTGCGGCACGACTTCTCGACCTGCACGGCGAGCAGCGCGGCGGCGAGCGCGCCCAGGACGCCGCCCTGGCCGGGCGAGAGGGACTGGCCGAAGGCGTCGATCTTGGCGACGCCGGGGAAGACGATGATCGCGGCGACCGCGCCGCCGAGGATCGGCGTACCGCCGAACTCCTTGGCGGTGTTGTAGCCGACGAAGACGGCGATCAGGGACATGAAGCCGGAGGCGATCGCGGCCAGTGCCGGTACGAGGGCGGGCAGCCAGCCCATGTTCAGCAGGACGCCGTTGAGGCCCGCGATGATGCCGCAGCCGATGAGGGCCGGGATCAGCGGGACGAAGATGTTCGCGATACGGCGCAGGAACAGCTTGAACGGGGTCGCGTTCTTCGCCTTCCGCGCCTGCCTGAGGGCGGCGCCCCGTTCCGCCAGCGCGTCGGCGGTGGCGCCCTGCCCGGCGGTGGCGCCCTGCCCGGCGGTGGCGCCCTGCCCGGCCGGGGCGGGGTCCGGGGATGCTGACCGGGCCTCGCGCACCAGTGCCTCGAACTCCGGCGTGACCCGGGCGACGGCGCCCGGGCCGAGGACGATCTGGTACGTGTCGTCCTCGACCACGCCCAGGACCGCCGGCAGCGCCCGCAGGGCGTCGTCCTGGACCAGGCCCCGGTCGCGGAGGCCGATGCGCAGGCGGGTCATGCAGTGCGCGACGGAGGTGATGTTGTCCGGGCCGCCGACCAGAGGGAGGATCGCGGCGGCTGTGGCGCGGTTCTTGTCAGTGGACATGTGGTCGCCTTGCGTCGGGGGAGCGGGTGGTGAGCCGGTCAGCCGGTCAGTGGTCAGCCGGTCAGTGGTCCGGCGGGTGAGCGGGTCGCGGCGAGGGCCGCGCGGAGGTGACCCTGCGCGGCCGTGAGCAACGTGGCGGCCTGCGGGCCGTCGACGCCGCCGAGGATCACGAGGACGGCGTCCTTGACCTCGCCGCCGGTGGCGGTCAGCGCGGCCTCGATCTCCGCGTCGGGCGCGCCGGTGGCCAGGGCCACGATGCGTCGGGCGCGGGCGCGCAGCTTCTCGTTCGAGGAGCGCATGTCGACCATCAGGTTCCCGTAGGTCTTCCCGAGGCGGATCATCGTGACGGTCGAGATCAGGTTGAGGACCAGCTTCTGGGCCGTGCCGGCCTTGAGCCGGGTGGAGCCGGTGAGCAGCTCCGGTCCGACGACGACCTCGATGCCGTGCTCGGCCGCCGCGGCGAGCGCGGAGCCCGCGTTGCAGGAGAGCCCGACGGTGAGCGCGCCGCGGCCGCGGGCGAACTCGACCGCGCCGATCGCGTACGGGGTGCGGCCGGAGGCGGAGATACCGACGACGGTGTCGTCGGGGCCGATGCCCAGCGCGGTGAGGTCCCCGGCGGCCAGTTCCGCGGAGTCCTCGGCGCCCTCGACGGCCCTGACCATGGCCGGGGGGCCGCCCGCGATGAGGCCGACGACCTGGGCCGGGTCGGTGTTGAAGGTCGGCGGGCACTCGCTGGCGTCCAGGACGCCCATCCGTCCGGCGGTGCCGGCCCCCGCGTAGACCAGCCGGCCGCCCCGGGCCATGCGCGCGGCGATGGCGTCGACGGCGGCCGCGATCCGCGGCAGCTGCCCGGCGACGGCGGCCGGGACGGTGGCGTCCTCGGCGTTCATGGTGCGGACGATGTCGAGCGTGGACAGCCGGTCGATCTCGGCCAGCTCGGGACGGAAGGCCTCGGTGGTCAGGGTCTCCAGCTGGGCGCGGAGTGCGGCGTGGGCGCTCATGGGCGGTGCTCCTGGCGGGGTTCGGTGCGGCGGCTGCGCCTGCCGGGCGGTACGGGGTACTGGTGGCGGGGTGCGAGGGCCTCGTACGAGGCGGCGAGGGCGGGCGCGGCGGTCTCGTAGGTCCGCTGCGCGACCCCGACGAACAGGCAGTCGACGACGAGGAGCTGGCTGGTCCGGCTGGACATCGCGGCCGGGCGCAGCCGGCTCTCGCGGGCGGCGGAGGTGGCCAGGACGAGGTCGGCGTAGTGGGAGACGGGGGCGCCGGGGCGGCCGGTGAGGGCGATGGTGGTGGCGCCGCGTTCGAAGGCCGTGCGGAGGGGCTCGATCACGTCGACCGTGGAGCCGGAGTGGGTCACGGCGACGGCCACGTCGCCGGGGCGCAGTTGGACGGCGGTGGTGACGGCGAGGTGGGGGTCGCTGTGGGCGTGGGCGACGAGGCCGATGCGGAGGAGTTTCTGGGCGAGGTCCTGGCCGACGAGCGCGGAGGCGCCGACGCCGTAGATGTCGATGCGGCCGGCGGTGGCGAGCGCGGTGACGGCGGCGGCCAGCCGGCCGAGGTCGAGGCCGGCGGCGGTGTCGGCGAGGGTCTGCGCCTCCTCGTGCGCCAGTTTGGCGACGACGTCCTCGATGGGGTCGTCGACCGCTATGTCGACGGTGACGGCGGGAGCGGCGCCGGACTCCTGCTGGGCGGCGAGGGCGGCCAGCGCGAGGCGCAGGTCGCGGTAGCCGGGGTAGCCGAGGAGGCGGGCGGTGCGGACGACGGTGGCCTCGCTGGTGCCGGTGTGCTCGGCGAGGGCGGAGACGGTGAGCCGGGAGCAGCCGGCCGGGTCGTGGGCCACGGCCTCGGCGACGGCCTGCATGGAGCGGGTCATGGACGGGGCGAGGGCCCGGACGCGGGCCCGCAGCTCGGCGGGCGCGGGGGCGGGCGACCGCGGTGGGGCCGGTGGGGCGGGCGGCCGGGCCGGGTCGGACGCGGCCGGGGTGGCGCCGCCGCCCACCGGCGTGAAAGTTTCTTTCGCTTTCTCGCTCACCTCTGAAATCTATTTTCAGCCGTGGGGGGCGTCAAGAAGCCGTACGCGTGAGGGGGTGGGGACCTTCGCCCGTTGGGCCGTACGGGTCCACAATGGGCGCATGGATCGCGCAACCCCCCTGGAGCAGGCGCTGCACGTCGCCCGCGCACTCGTTCTCGCCGACCTCGCCGCGGCGAAGGTCGCCGACGCCGATGTCGTCTCCCTCGTCGAGGACTCGGTCACGCACCGCCGCTGGTGGGTGGAGCAGTGGCCGGAGGGGGTCGACTTCCTTCCCGGACTCGTCGCCCAGGACGTCCAGGACGCCCTGCTGGAGAAGTACGGGCGCTGGCCGCTGTGCCCGGTCTGCGGGCACGGCGATCCGCACGCCCTGGACGTGGAGCCGGAGCTGGGGCCCGACCCGCACTGGGTGTGCTCGGAGGCGGGCGTCCGGGTGGCGTCGGTGGGCGGCCTCGGCCCCGTCCTGAGCTCCGGCGACCGGTGAACCGCCCATGACGGTGTACATCGACCCGCCGACCTGGCCCGGCCACGGCCGCATGTGGTCGCACCTGGTCAGCGACGTCTCGTACGAGGAGCTGCACGCCTTCGCGGCCGCCGTCGGCTGCCCGCCGCGGGCGTTCGAACGGGACCACTACGACGTGCCCTCGTACCGCTACGCGGACGCGGTGGCCGCCGGGGCGGTGGAGGTCGGCAGCAAGGAACTGGTGCGCCGGCTCACGGCGGCGGGCCTGCGCCGGCCGAAGGGCCGGGCGCAGGCGTAGGCCGTCTCGGCGGCCGTGCGGGGCCCGGGGCTCACGCGCGGGTGGCGGCCTCGGCGTCGGCCGCCCGGGGCACCGCCGCGCCGGAGGTGACCACGCGGGTCGGGGCGGGCGTACGGCGGTCCAGGCGCAGGGCGACGACGGCGAGCGCGATCGCGGTGACGGTCATGGCGGCGCCCGCCCAGGCGGTGGCGGAGAAGCCGAGGCCCGCGTCGATCACGCTGCCGCCGAGCCAGGGGCCGCCGGTGTTGCCCAGGTTGAAGGCGGCCGTGGTGGTGGCGCCGGCCAGGGTGGGGGCGGCGCCGGCCACGTTGAACATGCGGGCGTTGAGCGCGGGAGCGGTGAAGAACGCCGAGAAGCCGATCAGGAACGACAGCGCGATCGCCGCGACGTGCAGCGGGGCCAGCAGGGCGAGCGCGGCCAGGAAGACCGTGGAGGCGGAGATGCCCCAGATCATCACGCCGAAGAGGTGCGCGTCCGCGACCCGGCCGCCGACGGTGGTGCCGACCAGGGCGCCCACGCCGAACAGGCCCAGGATCCACGGCACCCACGTCGACTCCAGGCCCGCCACGTCCGTGAGCAGCGGGGAGAGGTAGCTGAAGGCGCAGAAGACGCCGCCCGCGGCCAGCGCGGTGATGCCGATGGACAGCCACACCTGCCGGTCGCGGTAGATGCGCAGCTCCCGGCCCAGGCGCGGCTTCTCGGCGGGCAGCGGGATCCTCGGGATGAGCGCCAGGATGCCGACGAGCGCCACCGCGGAGGCCGCGCCGACCGACCAGAAGGCCGAGCGCCAGCCCAGGTGCTCGCCGAGGAAGGCGCCGGCGGGGACGCCGAGGACGTTGGCGATGGACAGGCCGCCGATCATGACCGCCATCGCGCGGGCCCGCTGGTCCTTGTCGACCATGGCGATGGCGACGGCCGCGCCGACGGCCCAGAAGCCGGCGCAGGCGAGGGCGGAGACCACGCGGGAGGCGAAGAGCAGCTCGTACGAGGGGGCCAGCGCACCGGCGACCTGGCCGAGGCCGAAGAGGCTGATGAGGGAGACGAGGGTGGTGCGGCGCGGCAGCCGCAGCGTGGCCACGGCCAGCAGCGGGGCACCGACGACCATGCCGATGGCGAAGGCGGATATGAGCAGGCCCGCCTGCGGGATCGTGACGCCCATGTCCTCGGCGATCGGCGGGAGCAGGCCGGAGAGCATGAACTCGCTGGTGCCGAGCGCGAAGACGGACAGGCCGAGGACGTACACGGCGACGGGCATGCGGGGGCGTGCGGAAGCGGCGGGCATGACCATCACCAACCGCCGCGAACGGGATCGAATTCCCGCGCGTGTGTCAGGCGTGTGACGTCCGCGCCCGCTCCGCGCCTGCTTCTGCGCTTGCGTACGCCGTGTGCGGTGCGGGTGCGCGCGGCCGCGGCTACGGCTGCGGAGACAGGGCCGCGAGCTCGGCGGCGAGGTTGGCGCGGGCGGGGGCCTCCCAGTGCGCGGTGCCGTAGGGCGTGCGGAAGAGCCTCGGCAGGTCGAGCAGCTGACGCAGGACGGCGGCGCGGCCCGTGCGGAAGTCCTCGTCGGGCACGAAGCCGTACTCGGCGCGGACGGCGGCGGCGTACGCCGCGTACGCCTGCGGGGCGCCGGCCAGGACGGCCAGGTCGGCGTCGCAGAGCACCTCGCCGTCGGTGTCGCCGGGGGCGGGGTCGTGGGTGACGGTGAGCCGCACCAGGCGGGCCACCTCGGCGGTGCGGGCGGCGTCGACGCCCAGCTCGGGCAGGGCGCGCTCGGCGAGGGCGGCGCTGCGCTCCTCGTTCTCGGACCGGTCCGGGCGGTAGACGGCGTCGTGGAACCAGGCGGCGAGCTCGACGGCGGCGGGGTCGGCGGCGTGGGGCGCCAGTACGTCGATCCGCGCGAGGACGTCGGCCAGGTGCGCGGTGGTGTGGTAGCGGCGCTGCGGTTCCGCCCAGGCGGCCAGGAGGCGGTCGGCGTAGGGGGCGGTGTCGGTGGTGGCGGCCGCCCCGGCGGCGGTGGCGGCCGTGGCGAAACGGGCGCGGAGGGCGGCGGCGCCGGGGGTGGGGGCGCCCGCGGCGGCGGCGGTGGGGGCGCCGGCGGGCGCTCCGGTGTCGGTGTGCGGGGTGCCTGTGTCCATGCGCACATTGTGGGGGTGGCGTGATGGTGCTGGTGGAGCCCGGGCGTGGGACCGTACTCTGGATATTGGACTAGACCTATTTTCCATACTGGTCGGACAGCCGTATCGGGCCTTACGGGCAGTTTCTCGAAGGATGGGATCGCATGAGCAACCCTGCGCGTGGCCTCCTGGAGGTGATCGCCCTCGACGCGGAGGACGCGGTCGCGGCCCAGGCCGGTGGGGCGGACCGACTCGAACTGGTCACCGACATGGCCGCCGACGGGCTCACCCCGCCGCGCGCGACCTTCGCGGCGATCAGGGCGGCGGTCGACATCCCGCTGCGGGTGATGCTCCGCAGGACGGACGGCTTCGCGGCGGGCGACGTCGAGGCGCTCGCGTCGGCGGCGCGGGAGCTGCGGGCCGAGGGGGCGGAGGAGTTCGTACTCGGCTTCCTGCACGCGGACGGCACGCCGGACCTCGCGGCGGTCGAGGCGGTGGTGGCCGAGCTGGGGGGCTGCCGCTGGACGTTCCACCGGGCGATCGACCGCGCGGCCGACCGCGACCAGCTGCGGAAGGCACTCGCGGAGGTGCCGGGGCTGGACACGTACCTGACCGCCGGCGCGGCGGGCGGGGTGGACGAGGGGCTCCCGGTCCTCCTGGCGGAGGCGGCGCGCGGCGGTGAGCCGGGGTACGGGGCGCGCCTCCTGGTGGGCGGCGGCCTGACCCTCGCGCACGTCCCGGTGCTGCGCGGGGCGGGCATCGACGCCTTCCACATCGGCGGGGCGGCCCGCCCGTCGGGCTGGACCCGGCCGGTCTCGGCCGCGGCGGTGTCGCAGTGGCGGGCGGCGCTAGACGCCTGACCCCGGCCGGGGCCCGGGGCGCTCGACGCCTGACCCCGCCCAGGGGCGTGGCGCTCGTCGCCTCGCCCAGGGCCCGTGGCGCTCGTCGCCTGATCCCGCCCAGGGCCCGCCGGACCTCCCCGCGGTGCCCCGGGCGGGCCCGGCGGTCATTGCGGGCGGGGGGGCGCCCCCGGGCGGCGGGGGGGGGGCCCCCCGCCCCGCGGGGCGGCGCCCCCGCGGGCGGGCAGAAAACGGTGC